>CAZPNG010000026.1:0-2866 GCA_964587845.1 uncultured bacterium
CGTGGCGCGAGCCCGAGGACGGGGAGCCGGCGCGCGATCCCGAGGAGGCCGAGTCCCTGCCGGCCGACGATTTCGGCACCCTCGTGCACCGCATCCTCGAACATCTGGATTTTAAGAGCGATCTCGCCCGGGCGCTTGAGGTGGCGAGCGCTTTCGCGCGGCCGATCTTAAGCGAGCCCGAACGCAAGGCCATGCTGGCGAAGCTCGCCCGTTTCTTTGAGTCGCCCCTGGGCCAAGCGATCCGCCGCGCCCGCTCGCGCCATGCCGAGGTTCCGTTCTCCTTCAAAGTGGGCGGCGGCGTGATCCGCGGCCAGATTGATCTTCTGTTTCAGCGCGAGGACGGCGCCTGGGAAGTCGTGGACTACAAGACGACCGAGGGCAGCGCCGCCGACCTCGCCGCCGCAAGCGAGCGCTACCGATTCCAGATCCTCACCTACGCCCTCGCCGCCGAAGCCCTGATCGGCGAGCGCCCGGCCGCCTCCTCCTTGGCCTATGTCCTCGTCCCCGAAACCAAGCGATACGAGCTTTCTGATTCCGTCCTGGAGACCGCCCGGCGCGAGTCCGAGCGCGTTTTCTCCGCCCTCCGCCGCTCCGCCTTCGACCCGGTCAAAGGCCCCACCTGCGACTACTGTTCCTTCAAGCCCTTCTGCCCCGCTTGGCCTCCTGCCTCCTAAGGATGGACAGGTGAGGGCAGGAGCTTTGGGAGGTGCGGCAATCAGGGGCAGGGGGCGGCGATTCTTGGGGAGTTGATTGTGACAGAGGATATCAGCCTGGCCTTCCATCGTTTTGCCGCGCCGTTATGCTGTGCGGCTTGCCAGGCGGCTTCATTCATTTCATAAAAACCGGGGGGTTCGTAGGTCCACCCTCGCGCCAGGCGCTTGGCCTCGGCTTTCATGGAATAATAGAGAACGGTTCCGATCACGGGCGCGATCGCGGCGGTCTTCCACCCGAACTCGCGGCATAGATCCGCAAGAATCGCGCTGAGTTTCTCCCTCATGTGGCTGACCTTCCGGTACCAGTGTTTCATGGCCCAGATCACGCCTGCAAAAGTGGTCGGCAGGCTTCTCGCCTCCCAGGCGTAGTGGCTGCGGATTCTCTCCGAGGGATGGTTCTTGTAACGCTTCCATCCCGCCAGCGTCGTGCGAATCATGCGGGCGACGCTCGGGCCGTTCACTTCGAAGTCGCGCTGAAACCCGCGCAGAAGGAAGTGGGTTTCCCGACCGTCGTGGATGTGCTTGTGCCGGAGATTGAAGCGCAGTTGGCCGTGCACGTCGGCGCAGGGGATTTCCTCGTCTGTCAGAAGCGTGCCGTCCGCCTGATGCTTGAGATAAAGCGGCGTGCCGGGCAGCGCCGTGTACAGCATGAACTGGTGGAAATCCGTATCGTGGCTCACGGCCCATTCAATGACCCCATTCATTTTTTCGGGCTCGTGCTCCTCCAAGCCGATGATGGTAGAACCCAGCACGCGGATGCCGTGCGACTGCAACTCCCTCACCAAATCGCGCGTGTTGACGCCGGCGAGTTTCTCATACTGGCTGCCGGCTCCTTCAAGACCGATCCATACCCAGTTGACTCCGAGGCCGACAAGCTGCTCAATCGAGTAACTTTTCAGCACCCGTGCCGAGCTGAAAACCGATAGCGCCCAGCTCTTGTTGTGCTCTTCCATGAGATCGAGCAGTCTCAGGGCCCGCTTGCGGTGGAGAAGGAAGTTTTCGTCCATGACCCCGAAGGAGCGGATCTTCAGTTTCTCCTCGAGCCCGCACATGATCTCGAAAAGCTCGTCGCCTGTTTCGTAAAAATTGACAGAACGTCCCTTGCCGCCGAACATGTGGGACGTCGAACAGAAATTGCAGCCCATGGGACAGCCCACCGAGGGGATGAGCGTGGCCGCCTCGTTTTGGGTGTCATCCTGGGTCGGCGTGCCGAAAACCCGCATGCCGAACGCAGTGTAAACCACGGGATGGCGGACCGGCTCGTCTTCACGCTGACCGAGGAATCGGCGGAACCAGCGGACGCCGTCTCCATTGACGATATGATCGGCATCGACGAGGCCGCGGATGTTGGGCATGTTGGCCGCATGTCCGCCCACCACGATCGTGGCTTGCGGAAGATGCTCGCGCACGAGCTCGCACATCTTCTTCACCTTCAGGACATTGGGCATGATGCTGGAAATGCCGACGATGTCGTAGCGGCGGGTGCGGATTTCCTCGGTGAACCGATCGAGCGTGGGAAAATCCAGGAGCGTGCACGGCGCATCGATGTTGGCCTGCAGAAGCATGAGGCTGAAGGTGCGGTGAAACGAGCGCGGTGAGAAGGGCCCCTGGACGCGCGTCACCTGATTGTGGTAGAGCTCCATGGGATTGATCTTCCGGCTTCCGTATTCGTCGTCCCGGGCGTAAGGTCCGAACACGCTGGAGAGCAGAATCTGTGCGTTCAGGCCGCGCGGGTGTTGCTGGTGAGGAAGCAAAGCGAGAAGGCTCATTTTTCCGGATCCTGTGTCGTGGTGAGCATACAACAATCTATTCTACTCGCCTTGGGGAAATAGTATGTGACGTCGGTCACAGAGCGCTCAGCACCGGCCGAGGCGTGCTATGATAAGCTGACTCATGATAGAAGATGTTTCGACGCGCCCCCATTTCCGGGCTGTTTGGGAGACGAGGACCTGAGGGAAACTGAACCTCTCCCAGTGAGGGGCTTGGCCATGAAAAAAGTCTTGTTTGTGTGCACGGGGAACTCGGCGCGCTCGCAGATGGCGGAGGGCTTGTTGCGCGCGCTTGGGCGGGGGGCATTTGAGGCGTACAGTGGCGGGACGCAGCCGAAGGGCGCCCGAGCCGAGGGGTCTCGTCTAAAGATAAGTTGTTGACAA
>CAZPNG010000027.1:0-3308 GCA_964587845.1 uncultured bacterium
GTAGGCGTAGGCCATCACAAAAACGGTGAAGGCCGTGGCGGCGGCGAGACCGACCGCCAGGTAGGTGTGGGAACCCAAAGCCCGGAACGCTTCGTCGGGGCCGTACGCCGAGGAGGAAAGCCCGTCGGCGCCCAACCCCACCCAAGCCAGCAGGGCCACGAGGGAGATCGAGTGGAAAGTCTTGGGATCTTGAACATCGCGCGGCTCGCCGAACAGCAGCCGCCTGAGCCGGGTCATGGATAAATAGAAAGGAAGGCGTTACTCGGGTTCGAAGGCATCAGAACCGAGATCCCTCTCTAGATCGCTGAGCTCGTTTTCCAGGTCGGATAAATCCTCGTTCAAGGAGCCGCCTGCCCAATCCTCTTCTTCTTCGTCCTCCTCCAGGGGTGGAACGTCAACCGGGCTGACAGGCCCCACGTCGGGTACCCCGGGTACGGGAGCTGTGTCGACGGGAGGCGGATCGTTCAGCGTGGACCCCGGCCCCCCGTCAAAACCGGCCGGGTCCTCATACACTTCTTCAAGGTCCTCCAGGGGACCGGCTTGCGCTGCGGCCGCGCACAAAAAAGTCAACGTGACCATAACCAGGAACGTTTTGCCCATGACCTCACCTCCCAAACAGGCGCATATCATATCAGAAACTCGCTGACAGGTGCCCCGTCCTGTCCCGCCCCAATGGCATCGCCGGCGGGCTGGGGACAGTTCTGTCGTAACTCCATATCAAGAAATGAGATGCGTGGACCTGTCCCTCTGTGGTACAATACGCTTCTCCATGGGGAGCGTCAAAGACCTTCAGGTTCTCAAGCAACCGACTGCCGAGGCCTTCGGCCTGGCGCGCTTCGTCTTTTCCGACCGCTACTCGGTCTTCGACTGGGGCGAGATGCCCGACCACATCCCCCACAAAGGCGAGGCCATCGCCCTGCTGGCCGCTTACTTCTTCGAAAAACTCAGTGCTGCGGGCGTTCGCACCCACTACCTGGGACTTGTCGAGGCCGAGCGCGCCAAGAAGCTGGCTGACTTGGCGGGCATCTCTAAGGTGATGGAAGTCAAGCTCGTGCGCGTGCTGCCGCCTGAGTTCTCAGGCGGCAAGTACGTCTACCCCTCGGCCGGCCAGAAGGGCTGCTTCCTGGTTCCTCTCGAACTCATCTACCGCAACGTGCTGCCGCCCGGCTCGAGTGTTTTCAAGCGCCTCGCCTCCGGCGAGATCCGTCCCGAGGACCTGGGATTGCCCGGCCCGCCGGTCCCCAACCAAAAATTGGGGTGCCCCGTGCTCGACGTGTCGACCAAACTGGAAGTCACCGACCGCTACCTCACGTGGCCCGAGGCGCAGCGCATCTCGGGCCTCAGCACCAAAGAGCTCGATGAGCTCAAGCGGCTGCTATCGCGCGTCAATCAGCTCATCACGCAGGAGTTCTCGCGGATCGGCCTCGTCAATGAAGATGGTAAAATCGAGGCCGCATTCGACCCCGAGCGGCGGTTCATCCTGGTGGACGTGCTGGGAACGCTGGATGAGTGCCGGTTCACCTACGCGGGGCTGCCGGTGAGCAAGGAAATCGCGCGGATCTTCTACAGGAACACGCCGTGGCACGAGGCGGTCGAGGAAGCCAAGAAGAAGGACCGCCTGCACTGGAAAGAGCTTTGCCGGCTCTCGCCCGAGCCGCTGCCGCCGCGCCTGAAAGAACTGATCTCGCAAGTTTACTGCGCGTGTACGAACGAAATCACGGGCCGCGCGTGGTTTGTGGAAGTGCCTGCTCTGAAAAACATTCTCTCGGGCCTGAAGGACTTTTCCGACCCTCACGCCCGGCAGCCCTCCGCCTGACCTCTTTCTAGAAGCTGTTTCATAAGTCATCCTGAGGCCCGCAGGGCCGAAGGATCTCTCAGAGATCCTTCGGGCGAGAAGAGATGCCCTCAGGATGACTTATGCACAAAAGGTACCAGGTACCTTTTGTGCGCCAGGTCGCGGTCAGGAATCCGCGAGCAGCATCACGACGGGGCAGTGATCGGAGCCCAGGACGTCGGGCAGGATGGCGGCGTCGATCAGGCGCGCTCGCAGGGACTTGGAGACGCAGAAATAGTCGATGCGCCATCCGATGTTTCGCGCACGGCAGCGGGCGAAGGGAGCCCACCAGGTGTAATGGCCCCCGTCCGGGTGAAACTCACGGAAGGTGTCGAGAAACCCGTTCTTCACGAACGCGTCGAAGCCGGCACGTTCCTCGTCCGTAAAGCCGTGCGTGCGGCGGTTGGAGTCGGGGTTCGCGAGGTCAATTTCCCGGTGCGCCACGTTCAGGTCCCCGCAGAAGATGATCGGCTTCTTCTTCTCGAGAGACTTGAGGGAGCTCAGGAAATCCGCGTCCCACGCCATGCGGTAGGGCAGGCGCGAGAGGTCCCGCTTGGAGTTGGGCGTGTAGACGTTGACGAGGAAGAAGTTCCGGTATTCCAGCGTGAGGACCCGCCCCTCGGCGTCGTGCTGGGGCATTCCCATGCCGCGCGTGACGGCCAGGGGCTCGGCGCGCGTGAACACCGCCGTCCCGGAATATCCCGGCGCCTCGGCCACGTTCCAAAAGGCGGAGTAGCCCGGCATGGCCAGAGTCACCTGCCCGGGGTGAGCGCGCGTTTCCTGAAGGCACAGGACGTCGGGATTCTCGCGGGAAATAAACTCGAGGAACCCCTTCTTCAGGACCGAGCGGATCCCATTCACATTCCAAGAAATGAATTTCAGGGGGCGGTTAGGCGCCTTTGGATTTGAAGCCCACCCCCAGGCATGCCGCAGCGATAGCCAGGTGCAGCAGGTTGTCCGCCTGATTCAGGTTCAGCAACGTGACGACGCTCGTCACGTTGAGGAACCCCGCAGCGGTGACCAGCCCGTAGACCGCCCCGAAGATCAGGCAGTAGAGCTTGGCCGCCTTCTCCCCGTACTTGGATGTCAGGAGCGCCAGCGCGCCCGAGACCAGATGAACCAAGTTGTGGGTCATGTTGATTCCGAACACCACCAGCGTATGGTCATGTCCCCCCGTGATCCAGCCGACCACGCCGGTAGCCAACAGGACCACGCCGAGTATCAACGCAAACTTTTTCGCAGTCATCATTCACCTCCGCGGAGCGGCTTCCCGCCCCTATTAGAATAACGGCACTTTCTAAACTTCTTTAACCTTTCCGTTCCTTCTTACGAGCTGCCGTCAACTTCGCCATGATCAAGCCGGCGAGGAGCCACGATACAACAAGGTCCGATAATCCAAGAAGCGTGTACGTTGTAGGAAATCCCCACCAGACCCAGTTGGGCATGATGCACGATGCGCCCGCCGCCACGGCGA
>CAZPNG010000028.1:0-4749 GCA_964587845.1 uncultured bacterium
TCACGACCGGCAGGCGGGACGCGCGGGCGCGTACAAGCAACCCCCGCAGATACTCCCTGGCGTCGGCGAAGAACCGGCGCGCTTCAGCGCGCAGTTTGAGATCCACCACGTGAGTCTCAAAGACGCGCTCGATGCGCGCAATGATCTGCTTATCTGGACTCAGCTCACCCACCGCGAGCCGGTAGGCCACATCGATCAGGCCGTCAATGAGCGCCAGGTCGCGCGTGGGCAGCTTGCCGCTCCACATGCTGAGCCGCAGGGCGCGCCAACGCAGCAGCGTTCCCAGGGGGTTTGGGCGCGATTCGGCTGCGGCGGAGACAAGCCGACCCGCAGCGTGCCGCATAAACGCCGGGTAAGAGCCGCTGTTGGGCACCAGGTTGAGAGCAGGCGAAAGGGCGGATCCCTGAAAGTTCAGGAATTTCTTGAAGGAGACTTCGCCGCGCATGACGTCTTGGTAGCGCTCGCTCCCGGCCAGGTCCGAGAAGCTGGCGTGAAGGACGGCGTACGAATACCCCTCGCGGCGCAGGAGCCCGGTCACGCCCTCGCGGTGAAATCCGCCCACCACGAGCAGCGCCAGCTTAGCGCCCGATTTCGCCAAATGGGTTTTTAAACTCGTCAGGAAGTGGGCATCACGATCCAGCGCCAGGTCATAAAAGCGCAGGGCGGGCTCGATACTGAACGTGAGGCGCACCCAGGCGCTGCGCGCCTCCAGAAAAGCGAGGAAGCTCTGCGCCTGGTGGTCGTCGAGATTCGCTTTGATCGATTCCAGTTCCGGGCGCGAAAGCTCCAGGCGCAGGAGCTTGCCCAGGCGCCAAGCGCGCTCGGACATCTCATCCAGCAGCCGCTCCTCATCCGTCCGCAAGAGCGCGGTCTTGACCGAGCGGACATAGCCATCCAGGTCGTCAAAGAACTCGGCCGCATTTGAAGACTCGCCCCTCCCTAGAATCGCGCGCGCGAGAAGCCGCTTGCGCCGGGCCGGGGAGCGCGGCATGCGGCTTCGCCCAAGAAAGTCGAACAGGGCCGAGAGCCGCCTGGGCGGCGGGACAGCTTCCGTGAAGGGCTTGAGAGCGCCGAGGAACTGATCGAGCGTGATCTGCTTGGCCCGGTACTCGACGTAGCGCTGATCGAAGCGAAAAAGTTCCGGGGCGTAGGCTTGCCGCTTCAGGCGCCTGAAGGCCTCCTCCACGCGCCGAAGCTCTGGCTCCGAGCGCTCGCGCTCCCGTGCTGCGGCGAGGTAGGCCCGGCGGTTGTCCTCATAGAGCTCCTGCTTCTCGATGCCATGGAAGGCGCTCTCGCGCCCTCCCATGACGGCGGCATATTCCGCGCCCGAGAGCTCCCCGGCCGCAAGATACCGCCCGAACACCCTGCGCTTCACATCCTCATCGGGAAACGTGCGGAAAAGCTCGGGCTCCAGCGGGCCCTCTCCGCCCTCGAGCAGCACGAGCGGAAGGCCGAGGGCGCGCTGCAGGTGCTCGATCCATGCCGCCGTCTTTTCCTGGGCCTCCCGCACGCAGTGCGCATCTTGCAGGATCAGGACCGTGGCGGGCGAGTTTGCGCGGTGCACCTCGTCAAGCGCTACCCATTGTGAGGGAAAACCCCGCGACAGAATGTCCTCAATCTGCGGGGCCGGTTGAACGGACGCGCTGCCTGCCGAGCGCAGAGATTGCGCCAGGGCATCGGCCGGCTGCACACACGTGGCGCCGAACGCGATCGCCGTCAGAGCAGCAATAGTCTTCAGAAACGCTTCTCTCTTGCGCATCTTCTCCCCGAAAAAAGAATCTCCCTTGCTTGCGCGACTCTTTCTATTACTAGACGCAGCCCGCGGGCCGCTAGAAACACCCGCTAAAGCATATCCCGGTTTGACGTAAGTTTCTTCTAGGCAAGGAGATGCGGTGGGGAAAAGGGGGCAGGCGGTTCAAAATGAGGACTAACCGGTTAAGCAAAAGGGGGCCCTTTTGCTCCGAACAAAAAGCCCCGCACCGGGTTTTCCAAGCCATCCTTGCGGCGGCTTGGCGAGCCGTACCCGATGCGGGGCGATCTTTCCCGAACTGTAAAGAGCGGTGCGACTTACTTCTTTTTTTCGTCTTTTCCGGCGGCCGGTGCAGCAGCGCCCGCGGCGGCCTCTTCGTCCTCGAACTCGAAATCAAGGTTACGGAAGACGTCTAGATCGATCACCGTGTTCTTACCGTCTTTCACCTCGTAGGACAGCTCAACCTCATCGCCCGCCTTGATGTCGCCGGCCTTGCCATCCTCGCCGTCCACATACACGGGCGTGTCCTTCGCGATCCAGAAGCCCTTCTCCGTGCCCTCTTCGTCCTTCACCTTCAGCTCCGCAGGGCCTGCGTCGAGCGTCCCCGCATCGAAGCCGGTCACGGAACCGCCAAACCAATCTTCCGGAGCCGCAGCCAAATCAGCTGCAGCATCTGCACCTGCCGCATCCGCCGCCGGAGCAGCCGGCGCCGCCACTTCCTGGGCACCCGCAGCGCCCACCGTGACCAGCGCAAAGCACAGCACGCCGAGCCACATCCACCCACGTGTTACACGATTCATCGAAAACCTCCTTGTCATCGTTCCGACCGGTCAACAGTATAGCCGGAAGGCCCCCTGATTTCCAGAGGCTCATCCGGCCCGAGTTCAATCACCTTGGGAACCGCCCGCCGGTTGATAAGGCCGTTCCCCTAACCAAGATAAATCCGCCGAACCGCGTGCGCACAGGCCGCGCCCCACGGCACCTGCCCGAATTGTTATTCTCGTAATCCCCGTGTCCTTCCGCCCTGAGTTCAGGAATGCGATTCGTAATGTCGCCGCTTACTCAATCTTGCTAACAGTAAAGCTAGCATGAGGGGCCCAAGCGGTCAAGCCCCCGCCCGGATTTGTGATCGTAACCCCTTGCCATAAAAAGAGATATAGCGCGCGGCTGCGCTGCTCTCGAGACCTCTTCAAAGCTCCCTACCCCCCAACCAGCCAAACGTGTACAATCGCCTCTCACGCATGCGCGCGCACCCGCACCTCTACGAAATCAACGCCCTGATTTTTTTGAGGCG
The DNA here is from genome assembly GCA_964587845.1 of uncultured bacterium. Taxonomy (GTDB): domain Bacteria; phylum Omnitrophota; class Omnitrophia; order Omnitrophales; family CAZPNG01; genus CAZPNG01. The sequence continues at coordinate 3,045 of CAZPNG010000028.1, forward strand.
CATGTCGGCCAAACACGGCCGGCAGTTGTCGCTCGCCTCGATCCCCCAAGAAGAATGGCAGGAACTCGCGCGCCAGGGCTTCGACCTGATTTGGCTCATGGGTGTCTGGAAACGCAGTCCGGAGGCCAGAAAGCTCGCCCTCGCGAGCGCCGACCTGCGCCGCTACGGCAATGAAGTCCTCCCGGGCTGGAACAAGGACGACGTCTTGGGATCCCCCTATGCCGTCCACGATTATGTGCTCGACCCGGCCCTGGGAGCCGAGGGCGACCTGGCCCGCGTGAAGGTCGCGGTCAACCGCGCCGGCATGGGCCTGATCCTCGATTTTGTGCCCAACCATCTCGCCCTGGACCATCCGTGGACCCGTGCACACCCGGAGCGGTTTGTCGGCGCAAGCGAGGCCGAGTCGAAACCTCACGCTGATCTCTTCTACAAGTCGGCCTCGGGCGCGTGGCTGGCACACGGCCGCGACCCGTATTTCCCTTCCTGGTCCGACACCGTCCAAGTGAACTTTTTCTCGCCCGAGATGCGGGAAGCTCTTGTGGGCCAACTGGAGCGGATCGCGGAAGTGGCCGACGGGGCGCGCTGCGACATGGCCATGCTGGGCTTGAACCGCATCTTCGCAAGCACCTGGGGCGCGTTCACGCGCGACTTTCCCCTGCCCGCCGAAGAGTTCTGGCCGGGCGCGATCGCTCGCGCGCGCAAGCGCCACCCCGACTTTCTGTTTCTCGCCGAAGTGTACTGGGACCTTGAATGGGAGCTGCAACAGCTGGGCTTTGATTTTACCTACGACAAGAAGCTCTACGACCGGCTGCGCGCCGCGCCGGTGGCCGACATCCGCGGCCACCTTCGCGCCGAGCCCTTGTTTCAGAAGCGGTCGGCGCGATTCATCGAGAACCACGACGAGCAGCGCGCCGCAAATGTCCTGGGCCGCGAGGGCTCCCAGGCCGCGGCGGTCATCATGGCTACCGTCCCGGGCATGCGCTTCTTTCACGACGGGCAGCTTGAAGGCCGGCGCCTCCACCTGCCCATCCAGTTCGCGCGTGAGCCGCACGAGGAAGTCGACCTCGCATTGGCGCGCTTCTACGACCGGCTGCTGAGGACTGCCGACGCGCCGGTCTTTCACACCCAGGGCCCGCTGTCAGGCCCTGCGGCGGTGAAGCCCCACGAGGGCTGGATGCTCCTGGAGCCCGGCGCCGCCTGGGAAGGCGATCAGAGCTGGCAGAATTTTTTAGCGTGGATGTGGCTCAAGGAAGGCGACCTGGCGGTGGTGATCGTGAATTACTCCAAGGAGCGCTCGCAGGGCCGCGTGCGGATTCCCCTGCCCGCCGGCGCAGGTTCTCAAGTGCGCCTCAAGGACGATCTGTCCGGCCACCTGTACCTGCGAACCGCGGGTGACCTGCGCACCGAAGGCCTCTACGTCGATCTCGTCCCCTGGCAGGCGCACATCCTCACCCTGTCGTAACCGCCTCCCGCGGCGTGCGTTTGACAATATTATCAATATATGATAACTTTTCTGATGCGCGTTTGCACCCGGATCCGAGCGCTCGCACGCGAGCGCGGCACCACTGCGGCCCAGGTGGCCCGCAGCCTCGGGCTCTACCCGTCCAATCTTTCCGCCATGGATGCGGGAACCCGCTCCCCCTCGCTCCGATGCCTGGTGCGGGTCGCCGAGTTCCTCCACTGCAGCCCGGCTGATCTGATCGAG
>CAZPNG010000029.1:0-5966 GCA_964587845.1 uncultured bacterium
CGATGATGGCGCCGATGCCGGCCGCGGCCACGGACGTGATGGCCGCAAAGGCAAAGCCCTTCAAGAAGTTCTGGATGAAGCTGCCGCTCGTCGCCGTCACCGCCTGCACAATGCCCCCGGCGATGCTCACGGCCAGCGTGATGATGATGAAGGCCGTCAGGCCGCAGTCGGCCCCGCGGATGAGCTGGCTCAAGCGGGGGTCGAGCAGCCGACCTGCGTCCACTTCGACGGAGGGCTGAAGCAGCACCACACCGGAGTCCGTGCCCACCTGCTCGTTGAGCCAAAGCTCCAGAAACTGCTCTCGGCTGAGCGCGGCGATCTCGCCGTCCGGCCCCATGGCCGTCTCCCGATACGTCACCCCCTCGGCGGTCACGCCGGTGAGCGTCACATAATGGTCGCCGCGAATGTGGATCACGAGCTCCAGGCCGGGCTGCGCGGCATACAGCGCCCGCAGGTCCTCGTAGGTCATGGCGGCGGAGCGCGCCGAGACTCCGTACGTCTGCGCGGTTCGCTCCAGTGAGAACAGCGACAGGCGCATGAGCCCTTCGCTGTAGGGATTGATGAGCCCCGTGAGAATGTCGACGAGAATCGCGCGGCGCGCCAGTTCACGCACCTCGGCCTGGACGCCCGCCTGGCGCAAAAGCTGGGCAAGAGGCAGAAAGGCCGAGTAACCGAAGTGGAGGTTTTGGGCGTCCAAGAACGCCAGGATGGCGTCGCGCTCGGCGGCCGAGAGGGGCACGATTTCATCGCCCAGCAGGCCCAAACCCGCCGCCTGGCTTACCTGCGTTTGCGCCGTGGCGGAGACATAGGAATCGAGGAAGGAGCGGACCGCCGCCTTGATCCACGCCACGTCCGCGAGCCGGGCGGCGCGCTCCGAGGAAGCGGAAAGCTCCGCCTTGAGCGCGGCCACGTCGACGCGCTGGTCCGGGCGCGCCAGAGCAGTGTCCACCCAGCGCTCGGTCTCGGGCGTGGAGGGGTCGCGGCCCAAAAGCAGGCGGTAAAACTGAATGAGCACTGGCGTCAACTCATCCTGCACGATCGCGCGCTCCACCTCGGCTTGGCGCTCGCGGATCTTGGCCAGGGAAGCGGCTTCGTCGGACTCAATCTGGAGCTTGGCGCTCAACACCTGGGCGTCGATGTCCAGAATGGCCTGGGCGTAAGCCGCCTCGGCCTCGCGCTCCGCCTGCTGGATGTTGGAGATGGCTTGGCCGTAACCCGGGTTCTCGACCGATTCGCAGCATTCGTCGCAGCCGCACTGGCGGCATTGGGTGCTGTAGCGCTGCGATTCAGCTTGCGCGCGGGCGTCCGCCAAAACCTGGCGCTGGCGCGTCATCTCGGCGTCCAGGTCCGCCACGGCCGCGTTGTGGCTGGCCGCCAGCGCCAGCAGGGCCTTGACCTTGAGGCGGGCCACCTCCAGCTCGGCTGTGTGAATCTGCGCGGCAAGGTCGGCGCGCGTCTTCACGAAGTCGGTGGCGATGAGCTCCCCTTGCTCGTTGTAGAAGTAATCCACGACGTGCCGGCCCTCGCGGTCCAGCACGTGGCTGATGCGCCCGTTTTCAAAAACGTTGCGGCTGCCGTCGCCTTTCTGCACCCCCAAGACCACGCCCTCGGAGTCAAAGATCGACGCCACGTCGATTTGAGCGGGCGGCAGGGCGGCCTCGAAGCTCGACCGAATCTGTGACCAGGCGTCGAGCTCCCGGATGTCGAAAGCGAGGCGGCGCACCGGGGCCAGGGCTTCGGCAGGGATCGGAGCAGGCGGAAAATCGTACGGGGCCACCGGAGTGGAGGCGGCGGGCGTTTCCAGCGCCACGCCGATGCCCAGCACGCGCCTCTTGCCCTCGTGGTCGGAGGGACTGCCCCAGAAATCTACCTTGCGGTTGGGGTGGCCGATCTCGCGGAACGGAACGTCGTAAAGCCAAACGACGCTGCCCCCGCGCTCCAAATAAACGCGCGGCAGCTGCTTGCCCTCCTTCGCCGGGTCCACGATCGTGTCGGGAGCAATGTCCTGCGCCATCAGCACGACCGAGTCGGGCCCCTCCGTTTCCATCCAGCGACTGAGCGCCTCGGCATTGAGCACGCGCAGGCCTTTGGAGACAAAGTAGCCCTTCAGCGCCCGCAGCTGCTGGACGGAAATCCCCCGCACCGGGTAGCGCTCGTCGAAGTAGATCGCCTTCGCGGAGAAACTTGAAAGCAGGTCCGCGAGCCCGCCGAGCTCCGTTTCCAGTTCCGCAAGCGGCCGCTCGATGAAATTGCGCGTCTCAAAGTCGGGCCAGAAGCGGTAAAACCCGCTCGAGGGATAAGCCGTGTTGAAATTCTTGAAGTATGCGGCGGCATACAGCGGGCCGCTGGGGGGGTCCAGCGTGCCTGCCGGCGGAGGTTCTTGGATTGTCCCGAACATTTCGGTCACATCACCGGCATAATCGGAGTGCCGGCTGGTTCGCAAGAGATTGGCCGCAATCCCGTATCCGGAGAGCGAGACGCTGCGCCCCTGCGGGTCCAGGTAATAAACGTCGCGCTGCGCCGTCTGGAGGCGAACGGTGCCCTGGGCCAACGGGAAGTTCTGCAGTGTGTCGAAAGCCTGTCCCGGCAAGAGTCCTTTGCGGCCGAGGAACGCCCACGCCGTCCCCGGCGCGAAGTAGGCCGCCGTGCGGGAGGCCCCCAGCGACTCCATGAGCCCGAGAAAACGCGCGGGATCTGCCCCCGGCGCGCTTCCGGCGCGCGGCTGCACGGCCAGCACGTATTCGCTCTCGGGAACCTCCGCGAGGAAATTGTCCAGCGCCTGCAAGCCGCCGGCGTTCCGCAGGTCGAAGGATGCCGAAGCGTCCACGCGCCCCGTCTCGGGATCCAAAACCAGCAGGTAGAACAGGTCCTTGCCGCTGAAGGCAAGCTCGTCCTCCACCAGCACGTGCACGCTGCCGCCGCCCGTGACTTCGGCGGTGAGATCGAAAGCCACCGGCAGGCCGCCGACCTTGGCGGACTCGCGGCGATAGACCTTGAGCCATCCCGTGGGAGTCCCGCCGCGCTCCTGGGGCACGTACTGGTAAAGCACGCCCTCGGGAGTCTCCAGGTTCACGAGTTTGCCCTCGCGGTCGTATCGCAGGGTTGAGCCGCCGCGCTGGACGCGCACGAAGGCCACCCGCCCGTCCGGCTGCGCTTCCAGCTCGATCTCGCCGGGCGGCAGGTCGAAGGTGCGGACCGTGCCCGTGAGGTCCTGGACCCGCACGGCGAAGTTGTTGCGATAGTCCACCCGGCTTCCATCTTCGTAGAGCACCTCGGCGCCCGAGAGCCGATGCGCCGCGTCGTACTGCGGATTCAGGAACGAAACGCCGTTTGCCAGCTCAATGCGCGCGATCTCGCCGTTCTCGTAGAGAATGCGCGTGCCGTCGCTTGCGCGCCGCTCGACCAGGAAGATGACTTGCTGAACCTCCCCGCCGGCCAGCGTGACGCGCGCGTGGCGGTACAAGAGCCCTTCCGGCGTGCGGTGCTCCACGAGCGTTTCTGTCGAGTCATAGATCCATGTGACCCCGCTGGAATCCGTGATGAACGTGCGGTCCCCCGCCTGGTCGTAGCGGGTAATCTCAAGCGTCGCCGTCCCCTTGTAGCTTAAGGTCGACTCCCGCAGCTCGTCCCCGTCGAAGACGTAGGTCGTGACGAGCCGGCCCTCGTCAGTGACCGAGCGGATGCGCTCGCCTGAAAACCGGCGCTCCTCCCGGGTGCGCGGGTCGCTCACCACGGTGATCTCGTTGCCCGACTCATCGAACTCGTAGCGGTACTCAAGCTGCGTGCCGTCCTGCAGGGTCACGCTGCGCGTGCGCCCGTAGTTGTGCTCCGCCTCGGCGTCCACCGAGCCCTGAGCATCCACGACGGTGCTCGACGTCACCTGGCCGCGCGCGTCGGACTCGTAGGATGTGCGCCGCCCGTCCGCAAACGTGACGGCCCGGGGTAGGCCGTCCTGGAGCGTCACGAGCGCGCCGTCGCCGCGCTCGAAACCCGTCAGACCCAGGCCGCCGTCCAGGCCGAACTCGACCGGCGCCGCCGCGAACGTTTCCAGCTCCTCAAAGTGCGGCACGCTCACCGTGTACAGCCGCGGGTCGACAAGCGGCTCGCGCGCCACCCGGCCGGAGAACTCCGCCAGCTCGCTCTCGTCGAAAGAAAGTTCCTGCTGCCAGCCGCCCGCATCGATGCGCTGGATGCTGAAGAACGTGATGTCGTCCAGGTAGAGGGTGTTGGAGGAGCCGACGGCATCCGGATTAATGAGCAGCGTGATCTCGAAGACATCCTTGACACTTTCCTCGAGCGGCACGTTGGTGTCGGTCCAGGCGGCGCTCGTCGTGAGCGTGACGCGGTCGTTCTCCGGGCCCTTGAGCTCGATCGTCACGCTGGGCTGGCTGGCCGCGCTTCCCGTGCGCAGCGCCACGTTCATGAGTTCATAACGCGACAAGTCCACCTTGGGGAAACGGAAATACAGGCCCATGTACGTAGGGTTTTGCGGAATGACGTATTGAATGCGGTACACGTCCCCGCGCTCGGGGTCGGTGGTGCGCGTCTCCTCGACAATCCCGCGGCCCGGCGTGAAGAACGCCCCGATGTTGGAGGCGATGTCGGTGACGTGCAGAAGCGGCGAGTCCAGCAAGATGGCGGCCTCTTCGACCCGGTTCTCGTGCTCGAGAAAAGCCACCAAATTGGACTCGGTGAAGGCGCCGTTTTTCTCATAGCGCACGTCCACGCGCGCGATCTTCCCGCCCGCGTCCTTGGCGTAGGCGTACTCCGACAAGCCGTCGCGCGAGCGGATGGATTTCACAAGCCCGTCCTCGTAGGCGACCTCCGTACCGCTTGCGCGCAGAACCTTGGCGAGCTCGCCCCCTTGGACGAAAAGGGTTCGGCCGTCGCGCAGGTGGATCGTGGCGTTCACGATGTGTCCGAAGCCGTCCGTGACGAGGTCCGTCAGGGTTTCGAAGCGCGTGCGAAGACTCGTGACGGTGCCGTCATCCAGCCCGCCCGAAAGGCCTTGGAACACCAGGCGCAAGAGCTCGCCGGAGCGGTCGAAGATCCTGCGCACGTCCCCCTCCGTGAGGTGGATGCGCTCGACTTGATTGCGAAAATCGCGCTCATAGGAAAATGTTGCCAAGTCCCCGTCCAAACCGGTCACCGTGGTGGCGAGGCCGTCGTCATAGAGCAGCGTCTTGCCGTCGGGCGTGATAAGTTTGGAGATCGCGCCTTCCTCGAAAACCAAGTGCGCGCCGTTCTTGGCGTCCGCTCGGGCCGAGCGGATTCGGCCTTGGGCGTCAAGCTCAAGGTTCCTGAAGACGGTGTGATCGCGCGCAAGCCCGACGGCCTCGCGGTTCGCGGCCAGGAAAGCGGCTGCCAAGGCCTCGATCTGCGCGCTGTCCAGGCCCGTGGCCGGCTGCCAGGAGAGCGGGCTGTAGGGCTTCAGGCGCACGAGGGAAAGATCGTCCAGGTAAACCCGGCCCGACTGGGCCTGATCGACCAGGTCGTGGATCAAGATCGCCACGCGCGCCAGGCCCAGGTTGGGCTTCTTGAGCGGCAGCACCACGCGCTTCCAGGTGGTGGGAACCGAATCGACAATGAAGCTCTCGCCCAAGCCCTCCAACTTCACCTCGAGCGCCGTAGGCACGGCCGTGCCCGCCTCGCGCCGGACCGCAAAGGTGAGAAAGTCGACGTCCGAAAGGTCGAGATTGTTGAAGCGCGAATAATACCCGACCGGTTCCCCGGAAGGGACAATCTGGTAATCAAAAGCCGTCACGAATCCGCGCTCCGGATCCTGAACCCGGGACTCGATGGCGTGGCCCTTGCCGGCTGTGAACACGGCCCCCTGCTCCACGTCGGATTCCAGCAAGTCCACGGGCGGGGACTTCAGAAAGGCGCCGATGTCGCCGAGCGCCCCGGCCCGCTCCAAAAAGCTCATGAGATCTTCCTGGCGCACGATTTCGTCCAGCGTGAATCGG
>CAZPNG010000030.1:0-8088 GCA_964587845.1 uncultured bacterium
ATTACAAACCACAAAAAATGAAATACACTATGAGCCATGCCATATCGGGAAGAATACTCTCGATACGTGGGACGGGGAAAGACCTTTGACGAGCCACATGACGGATGACTTAGAGACTCTCTCTAAAAAAGAGCACGTACGCCTCGCCAAGAAAAAGAAGTTCAAGGCGTCTCCCCTTCTTTCCAAATCCGCCCTCATCAGCCTCCTTCGCAAAGCCAAGCAAGCCGTCAAGTCCGTCACCTCTCGCGCCGCTGCTCGTACGCCGGTGAGGCGCGCTCCTGTGACGGACCACAAGCCCTACTACGAGCCCACCTTCCATGCCGAGGCCCCAGGTCCGGCGCAGGCGCCCGCGCCGCAGCCCCACGTCGCCCAGGCGCCGGTCATGCAGTCCGAGCTGCCTTTTACCTACAATGCCACCAAAATCGTGCTCATGGTGCGGGATCCCTACTGGGGCTATGCGTACTGGGACTTGAGCGGCTCAACCGCGGCTGAAGTGCGGCAGGCTTTTCAGGAGCAATACGGCCGCATCAAGCCCATCTTGCGCGTCTACGATGTGACGGAGATCGACTTCAACGGCGAAAACGCCCACTCTCACTACGACATCGACATCACCCTGGAAGCCCGCAACTGGTACATCAACCTGGGGACGCCCAACCGCTCCTACGTGGCCGACTTGGGTCTCTTGAGCGCGGACGGACGGTTCCGGATGATCGCCCGCTCCAACGTCGTGCGCACTCCCCGCGACGGTCCGTCAGACGTGATTGACGACCAATGGATGGCGGTCGACTTCGACGAGCTTTACGCGCTTTCCGGCGGCTTCGGGGTGGGCCTTTCGTCGGGCGAGATGCGGGCCCGGCGCAAGAAGCTCTTCGAGAAGCTCGTCTCCTCGCCGGGCCGCGCCTGGTCGGGTTCGCTGGCCAGCCCCGCCGGCAAGAAACCGCAGCAGAAGGGCTTCTTTCTGGAGGTCGCGACAGAGCTGATCGTCTACGGCCGCACCGCTCCCGACGCGCGCCTTTCGGTGGGCGCCGAGCCCGTGCGCCTGCGCCCCGACGGAACGTTCTCCCTGCGCTACCACCTCCCCGACGGCGTAAAGAACCTGCCTGTCCGGGCCACCTCGCGCGACCAGGACGACACGAGGAAAGTGTCCATCCGGGTGAGCAAGAAAACCTCGTAGCGCGTCCCCGTGGACAACGCCGGCTACCTCCTTCTCGTCCTGCACGCACACCTGCCGTTCATCCGCCACCCCGAACACGACGAGTTCCTGGAGGAGGACTGGCTCTACGAAGCCATCACGGAGACCTACATTCCGTTGATCGAGGTCCTCGACCAGTTCCTCGAAGACAAGATCGACTACCGGCTCACGATGTCGATCACCCCGCCCCTGGCGGCCATGCTGACCGACTCCCTGCTGCAGGACCGCTACGTGCGGCACCTGGACAGTTTAATTACGCTCTCCGGCATGGAGATTGAGCGCACGCGCTGGCAGCCGGAGTTCAACCGCCTGGCCCATATGTACTACGACACCCTGCGCAAGGCGCGCTATGTCTTCGTGGACAAGTACAACAAGAACATCACGACGGCTTTCAAGAAGCACCAGGACTTGGGCAAGCTCGACGTCCTGACCTGCGGCGCCACCCACGGCTTCCTGCCGCTCATGGACACCGTGAACCCCTCCGTGCGGGCGCAGATCAAGACCGCGGTGGAAAGTTACCAGGCCGTCTTCAAACGCCCCCCGCGCGGAATCTGGCTCCCGGAGTGCGGCTACTCGCCGGGCATCGAGAAGGTGCTCGAGGAGTTCGGCATCCATTACTTCTTCATCGACACCCACGGCATCCTGCACGGCAGCCCGCGGCCCAAGTACGGCGTCTTCGCGCCCGTCTTCTGCGCGGGCACGAGCGTGGCGGCCTTCGGCCGCGACATCGAGAGCTCGAAACAGGTCTGGAGCGCCGAGGAGGGCTACCCGGGCGACTACCTTTACCGCGAGTTTTACCGCGACATCGGCTTCGACCTCGACTTCGAGTACATCCGGCCCTTCATTCATCCCGACGGCATCCGCATCAACACCGGCATCAAGTATTTCCGCATCACGGGGCCCACGGACCACAAGCAGCCTTACGATCCCGAGGCCGCGCGCCGCAAGGCCGCCGACCACGCCGGCAATTTCATGTTCAACCGCGAGCATCAGCTGCGCTACCTTTACGGCCGCATGGGCCGCAAGCCCATCATCGTTTCCCCCTACGACGCCGAGCTCTTCGGCCACTGGTGGTACGAGGGCCCGCAGTTTCTGGATTTCCTCATCCGCAAGATCGTGTGCGACTCGCCCGCGATCAAGCTCACGAGCGCCTCGGAATACCTGAAGGAAAATCCGCGCAACCAGGTGATCACGCCGTCGATGTCGAGCTGGGGCTGGAAGGGCTACAGCGAGGTGTGGCTCGAGGGCTCCAATGACTGGATCTACCGGCACCTGCACGAGGCCTCGGCGCGCATGCACGAGCTGGCCAAGACCTACCAGAACGCCAACGGCTTGATCGAGCGCGCGCTGAACCAGGCCGCGCGCGAGCTCCTGCTGGCCGAGTCGAGCGACTGGGCGTTCATCATGAAAACCGGCACGGCGGTCAGCTATGCGCACCGGCGCGTCAAGGAACACATCCTGCGTTTCACGCGCATCTACGAAATGGTCAAGGCCGGCGCGATCGACGAGGGCTGGCTCGCCGACATCGAATCCAAAGACAACATCTTCCGCAAGGTCGATTACCGCATCTACGCCTGACGGGGGGCCCGCGATGAGACGGCTCGCGCGTCGCAAGATCACGGCGGCCGCGCTCTTGCTTTGCATGACCGTTTCGGCAAGTGGCTGCGCCACCCTCAAGCCGGAGGAAGTCGACGCCCACGGCTACCACGGCTCACCCGAGGTCAAGGAAGGGCATCGCGTGCTGCCCGTCGACTGGCTGGGAAACCTCTTCGGCGTGATCGACAAGATCATCCTCTGGAACTGGAAGGTGAAACGGCACAACATCACGGAGCCGACGGACCAGGCCATCCAAGCGTACCTGGACGCGCACCCTACCGAGCTTGGGGACGTCGTCGTCCAGGTCAACCGCTGGGCGCCCGTCGACTCGATGAAACGGCTCGTGAAAAACAAGCGGGTGAAATGGCCCTACCGCGTGTTCTTCGGATTCATCACGGTCCTGGTGTTTGACGTCCTGTTGATCGACCGCATTTTCGGCGTGGACCGGTACAATGCGTTCACGCACCAGGTGCACGTCCACTCCGACCTGCCGTCGGTGGCGCTGCACGAGCTGGGGCACGCGCGCGACTTTGCGGGCCGCCGCTACAAGGGCTCCTACGCCATGCTGCGCATGGTCCCCTTTGCCGACCTCTACCAGGAACACAAGGCCACGAAGATCGCGCTCACCTACATGCGCGACGAGAAGCTGCTCGACACCGAGCTCGAGGCCTACAAAATCCTCTACCCCGCCTTCGGCACCTACATGGGCGGCTATCTCTTCGGCATGGGGGCGATCCCCGGAGCCCTGATCGGCCACATCGCGGGCCGAGCCACAGCGCGCTCGGTGGAAAGACAGGCGCGGCAGGCCCAACCTGCGGCGCCGCCCCTCGCCAGGGAGCAAGCGGCCTGAATCGGATGACCCTCCAGCCGGCCGCCCAGACGCAAAGCGTTCCAAGAGCGCGACGGCCATGGTCCTGGACACTCGCCGGCTCACTTGCCCTCATCGCGCTCGGAATCTTCGTGCGGGCTTACGCGCTGGATCGCCACTTCATGCACACCGACGATCTCGGCGTCGCCAAGACCATCATCGACTACAAGATCTCGGGCGACAACAATCCCTTCGCAGTCGGGACACACTGGACTTTTGCGCCGCTTCAGTTCGTGTTCACCTGGTTTCTGATCACACCCGAGCAAACCTACCGCGAGCTCCTCTTCTGGGGGCGCCTACCTTCTCTTGTGGCGGGCAGCCTGGGCCTCCTGGCCATGATCTGGTTTTATCGCGCCTGGCAGGGGCGCGAGTCTCGCTCTCTGCCCTTCGCCACGGCCCTTCTCGCCTTCTCCTGGGAGAACATCATCTTCGCCAAGCAGATGCACAACTACGCGCTAGGTGTCACGACGGCCGTCGTGCTGATGGCGGTCCTGGCGGAGAACCTGAGGCGGCCTGGGCCGTCCCTGCTGCGGGCGGGGGCAAGCGGCCTACTGATCGGGGCACTGGCCTGGATGCACTATCAGGTTCTCTTTTTCGTGCCGGCGTACTTCGCGGCGCTTCTCGCCCACCGCCTTCAAACCCAACGATCGCAGGCAGGCGCCCAGGCGCGCTCCCTCAGCGTGACCGCGGCCGCGTTCCTTGCCGCCGCCATCCCTCTCTACGTCCTATTCCTCAGCCGGCATTCAGAGCTAAAGCCCGTCGACTGGGCGCGGGGACCTCATGAAGAGTTCTCCTTCTTCATGTATCCCGGCATGCCGCTTTGGGACAAGATGATCTATGCGGTCCGTTTTTTCGTGGGGAACCTGTTTCTCGTGCTCGCGTCGAACTTGAGTTTCCTGCCGCAGGGGCACATGTTATTCTGGCCGCTTACGGCTCTTCTCGTGCTTTTGTTTGGTCTCGGAGTCTGGCGCCTGGCAGCCAGCAAGCGGCCGGAGGAACCCGCCTTGGCCGTGTTCCTTGCTGTTTTGCTCGCCACATGGGCCGCCCTGGTGATGGCGCGCAAACTCCCTTGGGGCCCCACACGTCACGCCTTGGTTCTTGCGCCCATCATGGCCGTCACGATCTCGGAAGGCGTCACCTGGATCTCCCAAAAGGTCCGGCTGCGCGCGCTGCCGTGGATTATTTCTGTTGTGACCGCGGGGCTTTTCGCGTCCTCGGCGCCGGGCACCCTTGCGGCGCGCCGGGATCCTTTCGAGGAATCCGAGATCGTCGCCACCCTCGAGAAGTACGACGTCGATTCGCTGATCACCGCCTTCGAGACAATCCAACCCAGTTTGATGAAGGGGGTGCAAAACTACTTCAAGTTCTACGCCCTGGGGTTTGTGCAGTGGGAGGTCTTCGTGAAAGGGCCCGTGCGCTACGACACTGTGGCGTGGCTCAGCCACCGCCACGACTTAAATGAGGCGAACTTCGAGCGAGCGAAGGAGCGCCTGGCCTACTACAACTTCGTGCGCGGGCGCCACAGCGTGCCGCCGCCTCAGGAGCCGCTGTCCGCCTACGACGTCATCTATTCGAAAGCCATTCCTTCCGACGTGGAGATCGAATCCCTGAACCTCACCCAAAACGGCTCCAACAACTTCTTCTTCTACATCCTCCAAAAGAAAAAATAGGGACAGGTCCCTGTAAACCTTTTCATGGCAACGAGTTAGGCAAGAAGTGTCCCCAGGGGACACTTCTTGCCTAACTCAAGCTACCTCAAGGAGATGGGAGGACCTGTCCCTCGTCAGTCGCGGGTGACGATGTAGAAGTAGAAGCCGTTCGTGTAGATGGCGTTCTGGGTGCGGCGGCTGTAATCGACCTGGAGCGTCGAGGGCTGGCGCCGGGAGAAGACCACGCGGTAGGCGCTGCAGGGGTAGTCGATCGTGGGAAAAAACTCGCCCGTGGCCGCGCGTTCGGCCGCGATCTTCGCGTTGTAAAACTGCCTCATCTCCTCGCAGGTGTCCTTCGTGACCGGCGGCCCGCTGCGGCTGATCCAAGCCAGGGTCTTGTAGCGCTCCAGGCCCGCCGCGTCGATTTCCTTTTGATAGGCCTGGATCTGCTTCATCAGGGGCAGCCCGTCGCTACGCTGATTGGAAAGAATCGTATCCACCTTGTGCTCCCTGAGCGTCTTCACGATCTCGGCTTCCACAAACGGATCGCGCCGTTCCTCGAGAAAGGTGGCGTAGTGAGCCAGGAAGACGACCGCCAGTATGGCCGGCACACCCACCGACACCATCTGTCGAACGCGATCACTCGCCCGAAGCTTCTCGAGCGCATAAGCCAGGCCTTCCGAGACCGTCACGGCGAAAAACGGCAGCAGGATCAGACTGTGGCGTGTGGGCCCGAAGGTGAGCTTGCGCATCCCGACCAGCGCATCCCAGGTCAGTACAACCAAAAGAAAGAACAGTCCCAGCCACCGCGTGCGCTCATCCCGCGTGCGGATGAAGCTGACCACTCCCAGAACCAGGAAAAGGAGCAGGGCCGCACTTAAAATCAAAAGCAGCGGGCTTTGCTCCGGCACCATGGCCGTGTCCGCTTGAAAGAGGATCCAAAAGTTCCGCGTGAAGAACGTGGCGGTCCGCCCCACCCTCTCAGCGAGCGGCATTCCATCGGCGAAGGTGAGGATAAACTCGTTCGCCGGCCCCCAGGCCCACGGCGGCGCGCCGGCATTCTCCGCCATGTACGGTCTCAGCAGGAAAAACCACATGGGGAAGATGGCCGCGCCGTACACGGCGCCCCCGAGAAGCACCGCGCGGACCACCGCACCTTTGTCAGGCGATCGGCGCCACTCGCGCGCCGCAATCGCGAGGAAGAAAGCAGGCACGAAGGCCATGACCTGATACTGCATATGGCTCAAAAGCGCGAGCCCAAGACCGGCTGCAGCCATTCGCCGGGCCGTGAGTTTCGGAGCATCAAGCAGGTAGACGAAGAGAATGAAAAGCAGGACCGTGGCGGTCACGCCCAGCGCGTAGGGGTGCATCTGCTTGGCGTGGATCACGTTTTCCCACGCGCAAGCGAGGATCGCGAGGGCCAGGTAAACTTTTCTCGAACGCAAGCCCTCGAGCTTCCAGTAAAGAAGAGCCAGCGCCACGAGCCCCAGCACCCCGGCGACGCAGGACGGAAGCCGCCCCCAGAAGAGAAGGTCCCGGTACTCCATGCGCTCCGAGATCAGGAAGGGCGTGATGAAATATTGAAACGGCGCGTAGGTATAGAAGCGCGAGATGGGAAACCGGCCCCACTCGCCCGTGGCGCGGTTCTTCAGGATGATTTCGGCCACGCCCATGTCATCGACGTTCGAGAAATGCCATTCGAGTTCGACAAAACGGGCGTACGCGCCCAGGAAGATGAGAAGCGCGACGAGGAGGAATGCAACTTTGCGTTGGCGGAAGCGCTCGCCGAGGGCCGTTACGGCACCCACTGAAGTTCCCGCAGCTTGTCGGCGAAGCGTTCGGCGATGAACCGGCACCCGAACGGCGTGAAGTGAATGCCGTCCGCGCTCATGATGCGCTCTCCGGTCCAGGTGGATACCCCGGCCGCCAGGTCCAGCAGGGGCACGTCCAGGCGGGCCGCCGCCTCGCGTACGGTGCCGTTGTAACGCTCGTGCACCGCGATCAACGCCTCCCTGGAAAAGGGAAACTCGCTGAAGCCCTCGAAGCGGGCGAGGTCGTAGGGCGCCGTCACCAGGAGAACCTTCATGCCCTTCTCGCGCGCAAGCCCGATCATGCCCTCAAGATTCTGCGCGTACTGCTCCACGGGCACCCGGACGCCCACCCCCAGCACCTTCTCAATCTCGCCCGGCGCGCGCTCCCGGACCACGGGCTCGACGGCGCGCCGGCGCATCAGCTTCGCGATCAAGTAATGATAGGCCTGGTAGGTCCGGAACTTCTCGAGAAAGTTCAGGACCGCCACTTCCCAATCCGCACGCAGGCGCACGTCACTGTCCGGGGCGTTCGAGACCCAGTGATCGTTCCATCCGAAGAAGACGGTCAGAATGTCGGGCTTGAATCTGATGACGGAGAACTTCAAGCGCTGAAGCCCTTGAAACGAGGAGTGGGAGCCGACGCCGGCATTCAAGACTTCGACCTTGCGGGCCTCGCGCCCCGCGTTCAAAATCTCGTCCAGATGGGCGGGATAGGAGCGGTCCGTGTCAATGCAGATGGCCGTACAGGAGTCCCCCAGGGTGGCGATCCGGGTGACGCCCGCCGGTTTTACCAGCTGATGTTTTTGCTCGAAGGACTCGCGCGGCACCCACAACTGCTTCGGGTCTTTCAGCATGTAGACCACGCCGTCCGCCTTGCTGCCGTAAATGTTGTTCCACTTGAGCACGTTCTCGACCACGGTGCCGTCGGACTTTTTGATGCGAGCCATCATGAGGGGCGTGTCGGAATACTGA
>CAZPNG010000031.1:0-3248 GCA_964587845.1 uncultured bacterium
ACAGGAAGAAAGGGGCCGTCTTTCAAAAAGTATCGAACTGTCATTCATTTGAAAATAAACCGTTCGGGTGGTACTCTTGGGGCAAGGACATGACGAAGACACCTGCACAAGAACCAGGCGGGGAACCCAAGCCCTTGCACCACAAGAGCTTAGATGTCGGCGGAGTCCTACTGGGGTTCATGGCCGCCGAGCATCTCAGCGGCCGAGCGCTTGCCCGGGCCAGCGGCGTCAGCGAGTCCGAAGTCTACAACGTGCTCAAGAATCGACGCACCCGAGCGGGCCTGAAGACCCTCCAGAAACTCCTCGGGCCTTTGGGGAAAACCTTAGCCGACGTGTTCACGGCGCTTGAGCACCAGCAGGAGGGCCACTTGCAGAAACTCGATAAGGACCCGGCGCTAGCCATGCAATCCAAGCGCCTCGGCTACACGATTTTTTCAGACACACCGCCCCGGCCGGAGTTCTTCATTGGGAAGATTTCCCTGATCGGAGGGGCGAAGGGATTATCGCAGGCGGGCCTGGTTAAGAGTTGCTCGGTTTTCCTTCGTGTGCTGAAGGGTACGCTACTCGTGGAATATTTGGGGAAAGTGCACGCCGTCCCGACGTATCAAAAGCTTGTGTTGAATGGCCGCCATGCCTACCGCATCACGAACAAGAGCGCGACCGAGACCGCCGAGAGCCTTCTTCTGACAGTGCCGAGTTTTCTCTCATTAGCCGCCACGTAACGCGATGCGCTTCAGAACATTCATGAAATGCTTCACGCTATCAAGCCCGATGACGTCGGTTTTCGAGAAGAGCGCGGCGATGCCCTCCTTGCGAAGGACTTCCGTGTCAGAGGAATCGATCGCGGCCGCCAGCACCACGACGGGGATCCGAAACCCGCGCCGCTTGAGCTCCCGGTAAACCTCAAGCCCGCTCGAAAGGGGCCGGCCTTCGATTCCCGCCGCGTCCAGGCAGATATCGAGAGAGATGAGATCAGGCATCGCTTCCTGAGCAAGCCGCAGTCCTTCCTCGCCCGTGGCAGCCACAGACACTCGCCACTGGGTTTCGCTGTCCTCTTCCAAGATAGATTTCAGTTCCGCCGTGAATTCGGGCTCATCGTCAATGACCAGCATCCGCACCTCACTGAGCGACCCCAAAAGCTGCCGCGCCTTCTTCTCGAAAACGTTGATGTCGATCGGCTTGTCAAAAAAAGCGTCGGCGCCGCGCGAAAGGAGGCGTTCCCGGACGCGCTCATCGCCGTACGCGGTGCCGATCACCACCTTCGCGCGCGGGCATGACTTCTTGATTTCGGGGAGCAGGCTTTCACCGTCGGCATCCGGCAATCTCAGATCGAGGAACACGAGGTCAGGTTTCGCCTCTGCGACCACCCGCAAACCTTCTTTGCCCGTCGTGCAGGGGTAAACCCGGCAGGTGTACTCTTCCAGGACATCGCGGATGATGCGAAGACTGTCCGGCTCGTCGTCAATGATTACGACCCGTTTCACGAGCCCGGCCTCCCTTGCAGAATGCAATCGGAGATGGTCTTCCGGAAGGTATCGACGTCGATCGGCTTTTCAACATAGGCCGCGACCCGAGAAGCATAGCGCGTGAGGATCCGATCCTTGGTGCGCTCGAAATCGTTGAATCCCGTCAACACGATCACTCTCATCTGGGGCGCCAGTTCCTTGGCCCAAATCTCTTCGAGCATTCTTTCCCCGTCGAGCCCCGGGAGCTTCAAGTCGAGAACCAGAACGTCCGGCTTCTCCGTCTTGACCAGACGCAAGGCCAAGTGGCCTTCCACAGCGCTGTGCACTTCGTAGCCTTCCTCCTCCAGAAACTCCTTCATGAGCTGGATGGAATCTTGCTCGTCGTCGGCGATGAGGATTCTGGCCTTAGGCTGCTGCACGTTCCGCCCTCAAGAACTTCAGATAAAAGGTGGTCCCCTCGCCCGGGCGCGACTCGCAATGTATCGACCCGCCCAAGCTTTCGGTGTACTGCTTCACATAGCAGAGCCCCAAGCCCGTGCCGGTGAAGCGTTCCTTTCCATCAGGCGGAAGATTCGTGGGCTTGGTTGTGAAAAAGGGAGAGAAGATTTTCTCCTGGTCCTCGGGGGCAATGCCCCTGCCTGTATCCGAAACCGACGCTCTCACCCGCCCCTCTTCCCCTTGCACGTCGGCCGACACGGTAATGCGGCCATTTCGGTCAATCGCATGATAGGCGTTCACGATCAGATTCCAAAAAACCTGAACCAAAGACGTCCGCTCACCGTACACGTAGACTTCCTCAGGCACCCGGTTTTCAACCTCGACCCCATCCACCTCAAGCTGCTTGCGGCTCACGAGCTCGAGGGCCTCCTCAACCGTATCGCGCAGATTCACGGGTTGGAGACTGAACTCCTGCGTTCCGCTGCGGATCGGGCGCGCAAAATTCCTCAGGCGCGACATGATGCCGATGATCCGGTCGGAGTTGCGCACGATCATCTTCAGGTACTCGTCGAACTTCGAAACGGATTCCGCTGTGACACTGCCCCCATCCTTTTCGAGCAACATCTGCATTCGCTGCGCCGCCGGCTTGATGGCGTTGAGGGGATTCTTGATCTCGTGATCGATCCCCTCGCTTAAGCGCGCGAGCACGTCCGTCCTGTTCTTTTCGGCCATGAGCACATAATACTCTTCCTTCAATTTAAAGGTCAGGGCGTTGTTGATGGATACGCCCAAGCCCTTCGCAATCTTATCCAGAAACTCCACATCCTTGCCGGCATAATCCTGATCGGACTTTTTCTTTCCCAATAGGAGCAACGCAATGATGGCGCCCTTGAAAGCAACCTTGCAAAGCGCCTCCGCCCGCCAGAGATTCATGAAGTTGAGTAGCGCCCGCTCCGACTCCGACATTCCGTGTTTGAGGAACACGTGGTCGGGAAGCAGTTTCAGCCGATCGATCAAGGCGCTCGACTCTGCAAGCAAGCTCTCTGTCGGCGCCGCGCCTTGTCCTTCCCGATGTTCCAGGCGATATGCCTTGCTCTCCGGGTCGTACAGGAGAATTGCCGCATGCTCCAGGATCATTTCTCTCTGGAAGAGCCGCACGATATTGCGCAATTGCTCCCTCAGGTCTGTGACTTGAATCTGCTCGGCCACCTCTCGATCGATCCCCGCATAGTCAATCGGATTCTGAAACAGCACCTTCTCCGTCACATGCACCAGCCACTTCTTCACGGGTTCGTACAAGAGTACCGCAATCGCAATCGCCACGCCCGAAGCTAGCGCCTGATG
>CAZPNG010000032.1:0-5037 GCA_964587845.1 uncultured bacterium
TGTGGGGAGCTTGCCCTGCACGACGCGCAGGTTGTCCCAATCCGTCGTGGTCAAGAACACTTCAAATTCCCGCAATAGGTACCTGTAAAACGCCGGCATCAGCTTCTGCTTAAACCGAATCCGCCCGCGCCGCAGGTACCAGCTCCGGGCGCGCGCAAGCCGCCGCGACTCGCCGCCCGTGGGCGGGCGAAACGTGAGCTTGACCGGCCGGACGCCCCGCTCGCCGTAGAACGAAATCTCCCCGCGCAATTCCCCGTTGCCGCCTTGCCGCTCGTTCACGGCGATCCGGTACGCGTCGTAGAAATCCTTCCCCTTCGTGCGGGCCGGCATCTGCCTCACAGCGTTGCGGCGGGCGATGATCGCGGCGATGTCTTCATTCTTGGAGGTGTCGATCACGAGATCGCGGCCGATCTTTGAGTTCTCACGCAGTCCGCGCAGGTACGTTGCTGTCGCGACCTCCAGGTGTCTTTCGCTTTTTCCTGCCGCCCGGACCCTCTCTAGGAGCTTCTCGTCGGGCGCCTCCAGCATGACCTCAACGTTGGGAACCCCGTAATTGCGCAGCAGGCCCTCACTCCAGAGCCCCACAAGAACTACAATCTTCTTGCTTGTAGTCTCAGCGTAAAAGTCGCGCCGGAACTTTTGGAAGTTAAGATTGAGCTCGAGGGCCTCGCTGGTCTCTTCCGGCGTCACGGCAAACAGCACAAAGTGCGAGCCGTCTTCGCCGACGAAAAACGTTTCGTCGCCCGTGACTATCTTTCTCGGAAAGTACTGGTCGGAGCCCATGACACCCACCTCCTCGGGCCTAAGCCCAGCCAGACCCGTCTGCTTGAGTATTTCCTCCAGGGTCGACTTGCCGCTCCCGGCATTCCCCCACACCCGTACGACGGGAGGATGGAGATATTTCCAGGAGGCCAGGAAGTCGCCAGTGAACTCATCCAGCGCATTCAGGCCCGCCTCAAGGCCCACGACGCGGCGGCCGGTGGGCCCTGCAGCGAGGGCGGGTGACTTGCGTGTCGTCTCGCCGGAGAGCTGCTTCGGCACCACGCGGGCGGACTGGTGGCGCGGGGCCTCCGCGGCTGTCCGGCCTTCCGCAGACTCAGCGAATGACAGGATAAACCTCGCCACATCTTGCAGGGGCACATCCTCTTGGGATACGCGTCGCTGGAAGCCGACAAGGCGCTCCCGCACGCCGGCGTCAGGGTAGATCACGTTACGAATATCCTCCACGTAGCGCGAGAAAATGCCCTCCAACTCGGCCGCGTGGTCGGCGATTCCCCTGTTGCGCAGGAAACGGATGCGCCCGTGGACGGCAGCTTCTGGGAAAGGCTGCGTTGACCCCTTATAGCCCTGCCCCGTGATGATGTCACGCCTACGCCCTGCAAGACCCAGACGCGCTTCGTAGAAACCGTCGAGTTCGGAACGGAAGACCTGGTAACGCCGCTTGATTTGCTCACCCACTTGAGTGTCGTTCACCTGTGCGCTCCCTTCTGCAAGCGCAGCTCCTTGGATGAGGAAAAACGCGCGCTCGATGTCGGCCGGATAGAGTCGGTGGAGCGTGCCGTCTGGCTCCCTGAGGGCGAGCGGCCGCTGGTACCAGCTGATTTGATGGCCCATCACCTGACCCGTCTCAGGATCCACCGTAGCCCCCAAGCTTAGGTTCGAGACCAGGGGATATCCCTCGCCCGCAGGCAAGGCTGAAATCAGCGGGAGCCCAACCCGCAGCCCCTCCGGAAATCCCACAAAGAAGCTGGGGATGAAAATCCGCAACGCCTCACCCTGGAGGGTGGTATCCACCGTCACGTGATAGGCCTGCGTCGGATCGAGTATTCCCGTCTTCTCCCACGCGTAAAGCAAGAGAATCAAGATGAAATAGGTGGATGGGTAGGGATTGAGCTCGAAGATTCCTTCGAAGATGCCTGACTGCTTGATGCGCGTCCTCCTGCCCGTGAGGTTGCGCAGCCAGTTGGCCCGTAGGGCACGCTCGGCTTGCTTTTCGGCCGCTCTGGGATCGCGCAACTGGAACACCTCGTGGGTTTCAGCACCCGCATGCAGGAGGCCCGCGGTCCTGCCCGTGAGCTGCGCCAAGCGCGCAACAGCGGGAGGCAGCTGCTCAAGGAGTGCAGCCGCGTGCTCGAAGCCCTTCTCGCGTTCGGCTGCCACGGCAAGGTTCACGGCAAGCTCATGACCCCCGAAGGTGAGGTCGGGCACGCCGGCCCGCGAGAGCACGAGAGACGAATGCTGTAAGACATCGGGCCGCCTGCGGACCCGCTGCTCGAGCGCTTTGAAGGCTGCCTCTGCAACATGGGCAAAGCCAGCCACGGGCGGACCTGCCAAGAGTTGCGCATCAACCTGGGGCAGGAGTTCATCAAAGATCTCATCCGGAGCGGTGCGCAGGATCATGCAGAGGAGCTGGTGGTACGAAGCCAGCATCCCAGCTACGGAGCGGCCTTCCAGAAGAGACCTGTAAGCCGCAACGGTCCGTTCGGTCGAAAGCCCAGGGGTTCTTTCGAGGAGACGGCCCAAGGCATAGCCGATGTCGAAATAGGCTGCATCCGGCAACCCCTTGGTGCCCAAGAGGCCCTCCAGCCGGCGGGCCACCTCTTCCTGGATGCCGGAAATGTCCAACCTCGCAACGGCATCGAACGCAGGCCCGAGGAAAAGATAAGCGGCCAAATTCACCTTGGGGTCTTGAATCGCGCGCTCGAGCGAATCGAGGACCTGTGCCGGGTGATCCGTGGCCAGGTCCACAAACAAATTGCTCGCATAGAGGTGAGCGTCCGAGTCGATATTTCGAAAGGCCATCCGCAGCTCGTCGAGAACCGCGGCGGATTCACCCGCGCTCGCGGACTTGACCTTCCCGACCACGCTGGGGCTCAGTTCAGAGAGCCTGAGAAGATCGGGCCGCCGGGCGTCTAACAGTGCAATTATTTCCCGAACATCCGGGTCATTGGCCAGGTTTTCAGGCGACGCACTAGCCGGTGCGCGCCGGGCGCGGCGGCCGGCCGGCGCGGCGAGGGCGGGCGACTTGCGGGCGGGCTCGAGGACAAGCCGAACAAGCTGCAGGCCTTTCTCGTGGCTCGCGACCTCGCGCAGATCGGAAATCCCGTAGGAGCCCGGATACAGCCCATCGAGCGCGCCTGCAAACTCGCGGGCGGCTGCCTCAAGGACAGGCACGGCGCCGGAACCCCACAGCTTAAGCGCCACAAGAGCACCGGGAAGGATCCCGCTTTCGGTCCCGACGTCGACGAACGGTGTCAGCTCGCCAAAGGTTTCGCTGCGCCGGGCCAGCCACCGGGCCATCATGTCCACAAAAGAGTGGCCGGTGATTTCCCCGCCCGCCGCCCTTGCCCCATCGCGGAAGAGATAAAGCTGGTAGGATTCCTCGAGGGAATCCGAGATATGCCGGATGAAGCCTTTGTGGTACGGATGCTGCATGGAGAAGGCACACCAAAATCCACGCAGGATCTGGGGCACGATGTCCGGACGGTGCCCCGGCTCCACTTTCAGATCGAAGAGAATCACGCCCGGCTCCGGAAAATCCCCTTCCAGCGCCCTCAATTCACGCCCCTCGAAGAAGACTGACTGCAAGCCAGGGTAAATCTCGCCACCCACGGTGAAGTCCGTCATGAAGACGGCGTCCGTATACTCGCCGTCCAGTTTCGGCACGTCGGGCCCCGTGAGAGGGTCAAAGCGGCGCAGGAGGACGCTGTAAGTGTGGCCCTCCTCGCTCGTTTCAGCATCGTGACGGGCTCTTTTGACGGGCCGATACGGAAGGAACGCCGCCATGCTCACAAAGAATGACTCGACGGCCGCGAGATCCCGCCAACCTAGCTCATCCGGCACGCCATCTTTCGCAAAGAGCTCGACAATGATGGCGTCGGGCTCAGGGAAAACTCCCCCGTGAGGCAGGATGCGGACCTTGTCGTAATTGCTGTGCGGGCTGCCGCTCAGGCGGTGGCGGATCATGCGGCGCACGCGGCTGAGCCGGAAGTCTTCGAGCATCTTGCGCGGATTGACCCGCGACGGGGCTTTACGGAACTTGGGATCAAGGTGGAGAACCAGGTGGTAGCTCAGAATCCCCTCCCGGTCCGTTTCCTCTACCATGATTTGGCGGCGGCTGTATTGCCAAAACCGTCTCCAGATGGCGTGCGCGGCATCCGCCAGAAAGTCGTGCGCGGCCTCGCGCGAAGACTCCGTGCCTTTCACCGCAACATGCAGCTGCCCTGGGTTCGGAACTCCGCCTTCCTCGTACCAAAGCTGGACATCATCAAGCCCGAAACCGTAAGAGCCCTCATGTGTGAGGCCCCGTAGAATTTCCCGGACGCCGGCGATCGTGGTGAGAGGTGGAGGCGCTTTCTCTTGAAGAACCGCGCGAGAGGGCTCCTCCATCATTTCCGCATACTCCCTGTCGGAGACGGCGAGCGCGGGGGTCCAGAAGGCGGAGGAGGTGTGCTTGAAGATGAGCACCCACTTCATTCCTCCAGGAGGCGCGGGAAGAACGGCCCGGTCCATGTCCTCGGGCCCCCCATAGAGGTGACCCCGGTACGGGAATCTGCCTTGGATGAAGTTTATCATCCCACGGAAATCTTTGATGCGGTCCGCGAGCTCGCTCGTTCCTGGAACAAACTCCACTTCCAGCCAAAACTCGTCCGGCTCCGGAAAGTCCCCCCTCACCGCCTTAAACCGAACCTCCGCGTACTCGCCCTTGAGTTGGCGGCGGATGGCCGCGAGCGGAACGCCGTGAAGCGTGCGGGCATCTTGCGGTTGTCCGCTCGCAGCGGCGGGAGCGCGGCGGTAGCGCCAAGTGAGCTCGATGGTAAAAGCCCATGACTCGCCGCTCTTGCGCTCGCGGTTGGCGGGGTCCACCCCGACCGTGACGCGGGCATGCGGCATGCGCTGTTTCAACTTGCAGATTTTTTTGATTACATCCAGCGGCGTCGCGCGAATCAACACAGCGCATTGCGCTTCGTTTTTATCCACCGCCTCAATCGCTTCTATAAAATAATGCGTGTAGGCCACGTGCTTTTCCTTGTTCTG
>CAZPNG010000033.1:0-4481 GCA_964587845.1 uncultured bacterium
CTGCGGCGCTCTCCGGCCGTGCGCTCACAGGGGCCCAGGTCGCTTGAAAAAGCGTTGAAACAGCTTTTCAATGAGGTGACCGAGCGGGGGCTTTCAAACAAGCACACGATCCGGCGCTTTAACAAGATGCTCGCGGCCGACTCGCACGCAGAAACGGCAGGCAGGATTCCAGGGACTGCGGAAGTCACCGACGTACGCCTGGATGGACCGTACGCGTGGGTCACGCAGAGAATCACCTTTGAGGCGCCCCATCTGAGAGAGCCTTTGGATCGGATTGTTTCAGGATTCATCCCCATGAGCGAGTTGGAACGCCGGGCGAAGACCAAGACATCACAGATCTGGAGAGGCAAAGTTTCCGTCTATGAACTGCTCATCGCCTGGGCTCAACGCACTGCCGTAGCCAACTCTGAGGCGTACCGGAGGGTCATCGAGCTATTGCTGACGCGCGCGCTGGACCGAGCAGTCCAAGGGTTCAGGCCCAAGCCCTCTGTCGACATTGCCTTCAGGAGCCTCACCTGGCGTCCCTCGCACGTGGGGCGCTCGTGGGCATCTCTGGACGTTCCCCGGCAGGGGACAAGCTTGTCTGCCCGCGTCACGATTCGAACCCGTCGGGCCAATCGTACCTGGGAGGTCTTCCGGGCGCTGCGGCAGTACTTTGAGTCCTTCCGTCCCGTTTCGAACATGCGGGTGAGTGCCTCCCCCTCAGCCCGCGTCATGTGGTCCCGGTCACCCACGGGGCAGCCGCATACATTTTTCCGAGTCATCAGTAATGTCTCTCGATTCTTAGAGCGGGAGGAGAGCGCTGCTGGGCGCAAGTCGCCAGCCGTCGGAAATGTGAGGCCCGAGGTGATCGCGGGCTGGGTGCCCCTGTTGACGGATTGGTTATCGACATCCATGGAGGATTTTTTCACAGGACTTAAATATCTGGCGGGAGTTCGATTTCCCGAGGGCTCGGACACGTCGTTGTGGGCGCAGATTATCCGGGAGCTGAATCCCAATTTTGCGGAGCTTGAGCAGATCGGGGACGCGCTGAGGACTCCCTGGAACGGCCGGGACCTCGACCAAACCCGCGGCGACTTGAATCACGAGTTTCTCCTCCTCAACGCGCGGAATATCGAGGCGAGATATCCTCAGAGCGAACCGCGGATCTGGGCTCTTCTAGGAGGAACCCTCGAGGAACGGCTCTCGGCGTATTGGGCCAATGTCATGATGCTGGCGATGCACCTGCAGAAGTACGGCATGCATGACGACAAGGGTCAGTTCTTCGATGCGGCGTTTTTGGTGGAATCGGCCAGGCGATTCATTCCTCTGTATTTGGCGTGGAAAGGCAAGCCTGCTCCGAAGGCAGGGCCCTATTTCCCGCTCTCGACCCCTGGATACCACGGGCTCGAGCCGAAGTACACTTTTCAGGATCTGCTCGAGTGGACCTTGGTCTTGGCTTTTGAGCCGACGAGTTTCATGGCGGATTTTGCGCTGGTGACGGAGGCGTCCCACAGCCCGGCGCTGATCCAAAACCGGTGGCCGGGGCAGTTCGGCTCGGTGGAGCACCATTTCAGAAGGATGCTGCACCGGCTCAAGGCGGTTGATGAACAGGGGCGGCAACTTAGCACGTTGATCGCCGAGCCGCAGATTGCTGCGTTCCTGCAGGATGTGCGCCGCTTTGCACAGAGGCCCGACTCCTGGTGGACCGAACGGGATCTTCTCCCGCCCCGTGACGCGGCCCGGCAGTCCAAATTCACGTATTTTGACGAGTTCGCCTCCGTGCTTCGCGCCCACAAAACGAAGCGGTTGTTTGCCTCACCCCTCTTCCATGTTCCTTCGACTCCGGAGGCCGTCTATCGGGCGTGGAACCCTACAGGGGCCGCCGTGTACGAAGTTGTCCACAGGAGGCGTTACCATCAGACTCCGGCCAACGTGCTTCCCCAATACACAGCTCCATTCACCCTTGAGCGCGCAATCGAAGGCGAAGTCTTGAAGGAATATTTCAAAATCCAGCCGCGCGACGCGGGCGGTTCTGAAACTGTTCGCGAGAGCTCGGCGCGCGTCTTGGTTGACCGCGCTACCTTGGACGGGATTCTTTCGGAAGTTGGAATCCCCGCTGATCGCGTGACCTTGACGCTGCCTCATGAGGAGGGAGGGGTTGATTGGGCGATCGTCGAGGTGGCTCTTTCAGCCGGCCAGTCGTCCAGAGTTCTTTCGGAACTCGAGAGCAGGCTGCTCGCATTGCATCCGAACATCGCGATTACGCGACGAACATCTTATCCTGCGCCCGCCCCGAAAGAGGCCGCGGCTGCGCCTGCGCCCGCTACAGTTTTCGCCATCGTGCTCGTAGGCAAGCCAGAGAGCTTGGGCGAAGCCGCCGTTCGCGGCCTCCTGCGGGTGCCGGCAGTTTTGCGATCTGTCGACGGCGAGAAGTTCTTGGAAATGAAGGGATTTCTCGGAAGGTACCCTCAAGTGCATGTCGTGTTGAGTGACGCCTCCGATAGGCCTTCATCCATCACCCTCAAAGTGCGTTCTGATGAACCTGAAGGCTTCATCGAAGAGAATCTCATTCAGTCAGCCAAAACCCTGGAGGACCTCTTCCCGGAGTACCAATTCCTCACGGTCGATCAAGAGGTCGAAGGCGGGGAAACCGTGGAGGTCGTGATCCTTTCACGGGAGGGGCTTGAGATTGAAGTTGCCAGGTCTTCCCCGGTCCGTTCAGGCCGCCGCGCGCCCGCGCGTCTGGATTTCTTGGTTTCACGCGAGGAGCTGGCAGCGATTCCGGGTGTTCGAAAGGTCGGCGAGCTCGCGCAGGCCCTCGATGAATTCGTGAGAGGCCTTGTGATCCCCGATGAACTGTGCATCGATTCCGATTGGGATGCAAGCGAGACCCTCGGGATGATGCGAGTCGCGCACTGGCCCAAGTTCGGAACGCCTGAATTGGAGTCGTACATCCGCGGCCTGGTTGGCGAGCCGCGCTTCCGACGGATTCTGACGAGTGAGTATGGCATCGAAGGGGGCGACGCCCTCGAGGCGATCGTCCGTGCGGTGCTGGGGGGCTTGAAGGAACGCGAAACGGCCCGGTTTGAGCGTGAGATTAAGGTAAAAGCGATTGCGTACCTGGCCCCGTTTTTTATTGTAGCCGCAGGTTTCATCGGGTACCTGCTCTGGAACTGGTACTCGTCGATACAAGTGCCCGCCCCGCCGGCTCCCATTGAGGCACCTGCGCAGGCGCAGCCCGCCGGCCCTTCGGAGGATGCTGCGCGTTTCGTCCGCCGCGCGCCGGCGATGGCTGCTCAACCGCAAAACGTGATGCTGCGCATCCCCTTCGAGAAACTTCGCACCCTCATGAACCGGATTGCCGGGGGCGTTGTAGCGGCCCTTTTCCTCGTGGTGGGGCCGTGGCCGGCCAATGTCTGGATGCTTTTCCTGGGGCTGGGCGCCATGGCCTCGGCCGCAACGTTTTTCTTCGTGCCTTCCATGATCTGGCAGTGGTTCGGCGAACGCTCCCTTGAGCGCGATGAGGGCCCGGTGATCCGGGTGTCCCGCAGCGATCTGGTGGTGAAGTTTTTTGGAGTTCAATTGAACGCCGTCTTGGCTTCGGGACTGTTCGGCTTGATTGGGGTGGTGGCGGCCCGCCAGCCGCTCGCGTTCATTATGAGTGTGCCCCTCATGTCTGGGTTTGTGGCAGCCAGCACAATTTCCATGCTCCTGATTTCCATTGTGTTCAAAGAGGATCAAGGCGGAGGAAGCCGGGATCAGACATCCGGCGGGAAGGGATCTTCCGGCCGCCGCGCGCCGGCGGTCGCCTCCGAAGTCGCGTTTCCTTTGACCCTGGATGAAAACGCGGATCTGATCCGCGACTCCGGGGTCCCGGTCATGCAGAGCATTCCTCCGAGGGGAGGGACCTATATTGTCTACCTGATGGACGGCGCCTCTCTGGAAGTCGACTACTCTCAGGATCAAACTCGTCCGACCGGCATTCGGCTGCGTTATCCAAGTGAAGTGGGGCCCCAGGACATCCTTAGGATTTACTCGGAGGATCACTGGAAGAGACTGTCCGAGCCCTTCTCGTTGATTGACAAGCCCGTGCTCGGCGTTTTCCTCCAGCCCCGCGGGAGATTTCATCCACGCATTACGGTCCTCGTGCAGGACAATGCCGTTCCTGGATTTCAAGCTTTGCTGGGCAACTTGAGTGGAAGGCGAGTGCCCGCGTGGCGCATCCTCCCCCTCGCGCGGGTGTCCGAACTGGGGCCGGACGCGGAGCAAATGATGCGGCTCAAGATCAGAGCCGCCCGCGTGTCGGGACACGATGGAGGGCCCCGTCTTCCCGTCCGCATGCCGCGAGCACAGATTTTCAAACTGCAGGAGAAACTCTTACCCAGGCAGGTGGCGGACTATTTGGCGGGCAAGTACCTGGCCGTGTACCGCATGCACAGTGGGAACATCTCGCAAGTCTATCTGGTGCGGGACCTGCGCGAGGGGAAGACCTACATCGT
>CAZPNG010000034.1:0-4673 GCA_964587845.1 uncultured bacterium
GCAAACGTACGCCAAGGCCGCGATCAACACGGCCGTGCCGATCACGATTTCCACGGCTGGGCCTCCCGGCGCCGCACCCAGCTCGACAGGCGCGCCGCCGCCACGGCCAGGGCGATCACCAACACCACCCCGGGTGCAAGCCACGCCACGCGCCCCCAACCCGTGAAGGCGGGCGCGGCCAGAACTTGGCTGCCGTATTCCTGTTTGAACTGCGCGAGAATTTCTCCCGACGCCTGGCCCGCGCGGATGGCTTCCTCGATCTCGAGGCGGGCGGGGATGCAAAAAGGGCAGTCGGCATGATTGCACCCGAGCGACACCATGTGGCAGCCGCACTGGCACAAGAGCTTGGAGGAGACCTCGTTAAAAACTTCGACCTGGCGCGGATCGGAAAGACTCGTGAGCGCAGAGGTGGCTTTCACTTAAACCAGCGCCTCCTCGCGCTCACGGACCGGTGCGGGGGAAGGCGCAGGGCCGCGAGCGCGGCGGCTCGGTTGAAGGGCAATGAGCGTTCCGAAGATAAGAACGAACCCGCCGATCCAGATCCAGGACACCAGCGGCTTGCGGTAGACCTGCACGATGGCCTTGCCCGTCTTCTCCTCGCGGCCCGCGTAGACCAGGTACAAGTCCTCAAGCCACGTGGAGCGAATCACCACTTCCGTGGTGCCTTGCTCGCTTGAGGGGTAAAATCGCCGCTCCGGCCGCGCCGTCGCAAGGAGCTTCGCCCCCTGCCGAAGCTCCAAGCCGATGCTTTCCGCGGCGAAGTTCTCGGTCTGAGTCGAACGGATGCCCTGCGAAACAAAGCGATAGCCGCCGAATGAAGCCTCCTCGCCCGCATCCAGATTCAGGCGCGCCTCCTGGTTGAACGCCGCGCCCGTGAACCCCACAAACAACAGCACCATGGCCAGGTGCACGACGTAGCCGCCCCAGCGGCGCGTGTTTTGCAGAACAAGCTCGGCAAGCGCCCGCCACCAGGAGGCGGGCTCGACGCGCCGGCGCTCGCGCACGCCGCGGACAAACTCCAGGACGATGCCTGCCGTCACAAACACAAGCAAGGAGATCGAAATCGCCGCGTACCCGTGGCGCACGCCGAGCGCGAGCGCCGCCGCGCCAGCCGCGGCCCCGGCGGCCATGGGCTTGGCAAAATTGCGCCGGAAGTTCTCGAGGCTCGAGCGGCGCCAGGCGATCAGCGGGCCCACGCCCATCAGGAAAATGAGCAGGAGCGCCAGAGGCACCATCACCGTGTCGAAGTACGGCGGCCCCAGGGCGATTTTTTCACCCGCGAGCGCCTCCGAGACCACCGGAAACACGGTGCCCCAAAAGACCGCGAAGCAAAGCGCCACAAACAGCACGTTGTTGAAAAGAAAGCCCGACTCGCGCGACAAGACCGCCTCCACTCTCGCGCGGGCGGTGAGAAGATCGCGCCGTGCGGCAATCAAGCCGCCTGCGAGGCCGCCTGAGAGCGCGAGAAAGGCCACGAAGTAGGGGCCGATCTTCGACTGCGCAAACGCGTGCACCGAAGCCACCACGCCGCTTCGCGTGAGAAACGTGCCGAAGACCGCGAGCATGAAGCACAGCGTGACGAGGATCACGTTCCAAAGCTTGAGCATGCCGCGGCGCTCTTCGATCATCACCGAGTGCAGGAAGGCGGTGCCGCACAACCACGGCATGAGGGAGGCGTTCTCAACCGGGTCCCACCCCCAGTAGCCCCCCCAACCCAGCTCCACGTACGCCCACCGCGCGCCCAGCAAGATCCCCACCCCCAGAAAGAGCCACGCCACCATGGCCCACACGCGCGTCTCGGTGACCCAGCTGCCGTCGCGCCGGCCCGCCAAGAGCGCCGCCATGGCATGCGCGAAGGGCACCGCCCATCCGATGTAGCCCAAGTAAAGAATGGGCGGATGAATCATCATGGCAGGATGTTGAAGCAAGGGATTGAGCCCCTTGCCGTCCTCGGGAAAGACCGGGTGCATGAGGCCGTTTTCGAGCCGAAAGGCCTGAAGGTCGAAGGCGTTGGCGGCAAACACGTTCAGGGTCAGGAAAAAGGAGAGGACGCTCATGAGGACAAAAAGCAGGTAGCCGTCGAAGGGCTCGGTTGAGTGCCGTCTGCGGATGGCCACAGCGACAGCATAGAGACCCAAAACCCAGGACCACAGCAGGAGCGAGCCCTCCTGCCCGCCCCAGAGCGCCGCCACCTTGTACGGAAAAGGAAGCGCGCGGTTGGAATGGGCCCACACGTACTGGACTTCGAAAGCGCTCCTCAAGATGAGGACCACCAGGAGCCCGCAAGCCGCCGTCAGACTTAGGAACGCAACCGCCAGGGCACGCCGGGCGCCGGCCAGCCAGCCCGGGCGCGAGGCGCGCGCCGCCGCGAACGCCAGAGCCGCGCCGACCGCCGCAAAGGCAAACGCTGAAACCACGGCGCCATGCCCCAGCCGTGACAGGACGGCGTTCATGTGCCGGCGCCCGGCGAGGCAGGCTGGTAGCGCGCCTCGTACTTGGACGCGCACTTCGCTTGAATCTGGTCGGCCTGGAATACCCCTTCTTCCGAGAGGGCCCCCTCCACCAACACGGGGCTGCCGTCAGCGAAGGTGTCCGGGATGGCGCGCTCGCTCACGTAGACCACAGATAAGACACGGCCCGCTTGAGCAATCTTAAACTGCATCCCCTTCTGGCCGCGGCCCGCCAGGGAACCCTTCACGACCTCCCCCGCCACGCGAAGCCGAGTCCCCAGCGCCTGGTCCCCCATGGCCACAAGTTCTTCAACGGTCTTGTAGTAGGCCTTGCCGCGCTGAACGCCCTCGCGCGAGAGCCACACCAAGACGGCGAAAATGATGAGGATGCCCCACAGGGGCTTGCGAAAGGGTTTTCTTCTCATGGGGAAGGTCCAGTGTACCCGCCGATCCGGGCGCGGTCAACCAAAGCCCAAAAGGCACCAGGAAGCGGTTTCATAAGCCTGTCATCCTGAGCGACCCTCTTGTCTCGCGAAGGATCTCTGTGAGATCCTTCGGGCGACGGGAGGTGCCCTCAGGATGACTTATGAAACCGCTTCCAGGTACCTTTTGAGCCCGAAAAGACGAAGGCAGGATGTCAGGGAGGTGACATCCTGCCTTCTCAAACCCGCCTCCAGGCGGGCCAACTCGCAAAACCGACTTAGAACTGGTAAATAACCGAAGCCAACCCCGTGGTCTGGCCGCTATCGGTACCGGGAGTTCCTTTGAAGACCTGAGCATCCGCCTTGTCGTACCGGATCTCCCAGCGGGTCAGGAGGTCCTTGTACAAGCGGTAATCTACGCCCCAGGTGGACTCCCAGTAAATGTCTTCGGGGCCGGTGAGCCCGGACAACCGGAACTGACTCTTGTCGACGAAGATCTCACCGCGCCAAACCAAAGTGAGCTTGTCGTTCACGGCATACTTGGCGTACAGCGCATAGCCGTGCCAATGCACGTCCTCGAGAGCTCCGCTGAGCGCCGTACCGGTGCCGCCTGGACCCGAGGTCCCCGTGATGATCCGGTCGCGGCCGAAATCGGCGTTAGCCATCACGCTCAACTTGTCGGTGGCGTTCCACCCGACGACACCATCCACCAGCCAGCGGCGGCGAGCGTCACGGCCCGCCGTCTCAGGGCTCGTGATGCTAGTCAGGGTAGCGTACCACTCGTCATTGGGCGTCCAGGCGATTTGGGCCTCGATGGCCTTCGCATTATTGGTATCCACCTGGTTGTCCCAGCCGTTGTTCAAGCCGGTGGTGACCTTCCACTGGTCATTGAGCTGGTAAGCAGCGCGCACGCCCGTGTGGGTAAAGGGAATCGCGAACCCGAAGAGAATCGAGCGCGACGCGTTCCAGTTGGAGGGATTCTCAATCACCTCCGCCCCCGCAAGCGTCACCATTTTGCCAGCCCGGATGTCGATGCCGTTGCCCCAGGGAACAACCAATTGGGCATAGGCCTGCTGGAGCGAAATCTCATCGCCCGCAAGCGTATTGACCGACGCGGCGTCCAGGGTCTCAGCGTCCTCACCCATGAAGATGTCGGTGCGGAAGCCCAAGCCGCCGGATTCGGGAGCCAAGCGCTCGAGCACCAACTCGAAGGCATTGATCGAGAAGGTGTCGGCGTCGTTGTCGAACACGCGCAGGCCGGTGTTCGCGCCCACGTTGTTACCGCCGGCCGCCGTGCAGCACTGATCGCCAAAATTCATGTTGTAGCTTGACTCGACGTAACCGGACACGCTGATGTCCCCGGCGCTTCTCAGGAACCCACCGCCTCCGGACGGGGCCTCGGCAGCCGGAATGGCAATCGATGCCGCAGGGGCTTCCGAAACCCGCCGCTCCAGGTCCTTGACCTTGTCCTGGAGATTGGAGATCTGATCCTTCAATTCCTTGATGTCATCGCCTTCGTCGGCCGAGACCAACCCGGCCGGCAAAGCGAGCACTGCGCACAACACGAGCAAGAGGCCTGCGCTCGACGCAACCCTCTTCCTCCAACGGTTCTCGACGATCATCGTACACCCTCCCTTGTTTGCGTACGACACTGCTGACCCACTTTCATGGGCAACACTGAAGAGACTGATGCTTCTTGAATGAAACCAACACCCGTGCCAAAAGAGAAATAAATCGAGAGGGAGGAACTTGAACCGCAGTTTTCAGGGCCAGACAGAAATGACACGCTCAGCACGTCCGT
>CAZPNG010000035.1:0-4052 GCA_964587845.1 uncultured bacterium
ATAAAAGAAGGACACGATCATCGCAGGCAACAGCACGGTCATGTCCACATCGGAGGGATGCGAAAACACGGCAAGCTGGCCGCTGTACGCGCCGGACGGGAACTCCGCGAAAGCCCCGTTCAGCACGAGGGCGACGGCACCGAGCACGGTCACGACGGCGAGCCGGGTCGAGCCGAAGAGGGCGCGCGCCGCGAGATAGAGAAACGTGAAGGAGGCGAACGAGTAAAACGCCCGCATTTTGTCGTACACGAACAAGGGGTCGAGTCCGCTCCCGTGGATCACCAAAGCCATGAAAAGATGGACACCCGGAACCGGGTGCATGTAGGGCTGAGAGGGAACGTAGAAGATCGTGTAGGGGGACGGGTGGGCCACGAGCGCAAGGCGCCGGAAGATGCCCACATGCATGTAATGTTCTCCGAACGCCGGGGATCCTCGCAAATAAAGAAGCCCGGCCAACAGCAGGACCACGCCCGCACAGAGAATCTCGCCCTTGTCGAAGAGGACGGTCTCATCCGAGCGCGCCTTCGCCCACAAACAAAATGCGGCCGCCGCCGAAACCGCCCACATCCCCATCCACACCTCACTCACCGGGCGGCGAAGGCCAAACGTGTAGAAAGCAGCAAGTTGCAAGATGATAAAGCTTGTCGCGATGGCGAATCCAACGGCCTCCAAAACGGACAGCCGGCGAAGGGGGCGGGCGAGAAGGATGATTGCAAGACCCGGCAAGAACCCGATCGCCAGGGCCGTCGCGAAGAGCTTTACCGCGCAGAGGACCGGATGGTCCCAGGAGGGGAGAAGATGGGCGGCGAGTGCAGCTGCAGGAACCGCAGCCGCAAAGAGCGCCAACCGCTTGACGGAAACTTCAACCGACCGGAGCCGAAAAACCCAGGGGGCGTCTGAAGCCTCCAGCGCACCCGGGGAGATAGCCGATGCCGGGCTTCGTGTGATCGGCATGAAATCCCTGTCAGGAGGCCCGCAGAGCTTTTTCGACCGCGGGCGCAAGCTCGGACGCCATGAGCTCGTGCGCCTCCTCGTTCGGGTGGGTGTCAAAGCCCCCGGCTTTCAAGGAATCCGGCCCGTGGGCCCTGACGTAATCGGCCAAGGGCCCCGTGAGGTCCACAAAGGATATGCCGGGTGAGCCCAGGTGCGGCTCGAGCGCCGTCAGAAAATCGCTCTTGGGAGGATGGACATTGTAGATGAGCGGAATGTAAGCGATGACGAGCTTGACGCGCATCGCCCGCGCTTCCTCCACCATGCGCGAGAAGAGAAAGGAAAGCGCTTTGGCCTCCCGCTCGGGTGAGACGTAGCGCGCGAGCTCGTCTTCGCGCAGCTTGCGGTGAGGGCTGAAGCGCGCCAGATCGCGCTGCACGGCCCAGAAGACGTCGCGCCAATTGAAAGGGTGTGGCATGAGGACGTGGCGGAAATACCGGGAGGCCCACCACTCGGGCGGCTGCGGCCTCGGCGGGTGAATAGAGGGCGTGTTCGAAGCGTCGAAGTCTACATAAGGAAGAGGCCGGCAGTAGGGGCTGGCGCTGGAGGCGCAGGGTTCCACGTTGCGGTGCGTGTGGTCTTCCATGAATCCGTAGACCACGACTTGAGGCTGGTAGCGGGCCGCGCGTTTCATGGTGAGAAGCGAACCGACCGTGCCGTAACTGGGCACGGCCAGATTCACCACCGCCAGGCCCGTCTTCCGCGCCAAGACCGACGCGTACGTGTCGGAGGCCGAAACGCCGTCCCCCCACGTATAGGAACACCCCACGGCCACCACATCCGCTCGCTCTGGAGATTCCTGGCCCAGGCGGCCGACCCGCACGCCGCGGCTGTCGGTATAGATGGCGTACACGGGAGGCCGGATGCACCAGGCCACGGCGTTGGGCTTCTGCACGAATCCAAGCTCTGCGTCGGGCTCGAAATACGCGTCGCCTTGGAATTTGGGGGGATTTTGATCGTAATAGGCCTTGGCTTTGGCCAGGTAGTAAACCCCGACCGCAAGGAGGGCAACGGCCAGGGACAGGGAGAGCACCAGCAGGTTCGCGAAAAGCCGCTTTGTCCCCTGCTTGGGATTATCCTCAGTCGCTTGCATCCGCCCCCCCATGAGGCCACAATGGTAATCCCAAAGCCATCAGCCGTCAATGGAGCCGGGCGGCCGGGGGTCCGCCCCGTATGGTACAATGGCCGCCTCCGATGGCAACCCATTCCGTGTCTCTATGGGCCTGGGCGCTCAACGAGGAAGCCTTGGTGGGGGCCTTCGTGCGAAGATCGGCCGAAGATCTTCGGCGCGTGACCCCGGATTTCGAGATCATCCTGGTCGATGACGGCTCGACCGACCGCACTTGGGAGATCCTCCAGCGCCTCCAGACTGAAGTGCCCGAACTCGTGATCGTGCGGCACCCGAGGACCCTTCGGCCCGGCCGCTGCATGCATACCTGCCTGGCCCGAACGACCAAAGACATCGTGTTCTGGAACACCGTGGACGGCTTCTTTGACACCGCGACCCTCGGCGAGTGGCTCTCGGAGCTCGACGGCTGCGACATGATCCAGGGCGTGCGTACCGACCTCGCCGCCAATTCCCCGTACCGCAAACTCACTCATCTGGTGAACTTCTGGCTCATCCGCCTCCTGTACGGCATCCCTCTCGCCGAGTTTCAGAACGTGAAGTTCCTGCGCGCTGAGTTCATCAGGCGCGTGGGCCTGGAAAGCGCGAGCGCGTTCACCAACCCGGAGTGCGCCATCAAGGCCTACTGGTCGGGGCTCACGATCAAAGAAAAAAGCATGGTGTTCCACCCGCGCCGGGGCGGGAAGCCCAAGGGCGCTCATCCGTTGAACATCCTCCAGACTTTCCTCGACATCTGGACCTTTTGGCTCAAATGGATCGTCATACGCAGATTGCCTCATCCGGTGCGCCGCGGGCGCATCCTCAAGCTCGCGCCCGCCCGGGCGGACGCGGCCCTGACCGTTTGAAGCCGCCCGCGTTGCGCGCCTATCTTGCGGCGTTCGCGCTCGGCGCATGCTTCATCACGGTCTTTTATCAGGGCCTGCCCTTCGATTTCATCCGCGATTACCTCGACAACGTCTCGCAGGCGTCCCGCTACAGTTCCTTGGAACTCCTGGCTCTCAGCGCGAATCCCCTCTCGCCGGGATGGTTTTTCATGGAGGACATGATTTTCCTGCGTCCCTTCGGAGCGCTGCTCATCAAGGTTTTTCATCATCTGTTCGGCGTGAGCTCCGCGCCCTTCTACGCCGTCGAGGCCCTGGCCTGCGGCCTGCTGGTTTGCGTCTTTTTCTTCCTCATCCGCAAGATCACGCGAAGCTCTCTCTACGCATGGCTGGGAATCCTCCTTTACCTCAGCTACCCCGCCAACTTTGTGGCCGAATCGCTGTACCCCTCGCTCGAGACGTTCTTCTCCCTCCTGCGCATCCTGCCGTTTCTCTGCCTGCTCCTTCTCCTGGAGAAGGAGCGGCCGCGCAGGGCGTTCACCTGGCTCCTGGCGGGCTGGTTCCTCGCCGTCCTCGCCGCGATCAAGGTGAAATCGAGCGAAAAGATCCTCGTGCCGGTTTTCATCGCGTTCCTCGCCGTCGCGCTCCCGTTCCTCCGCAAGAAGCTCGGGCGGGGACGGACTGCCGCGCTCGCCGCCGTCGCCCTGGCCATGACGATCATGGTTCCGCCGCTCGGCGCGCCGTTCCTGAAACCTCGCGCCCCCGCTGCCCAAACCGCGGCGGGTGAGCCGGCCGGGTCCGAGCGCAAGGAGCGGCAGATGCGCTCCTTCTCCCCGTCGAATCTTTACCGCATCCTGATACACCACCCTTCGGAAGATTTCGCGTTGACTCACCTGGTCCGGCGGCGAACACCACTCACGTTCACCGGCATGCACGGCTTCGCCCTCGGCTGGCTTTTCTGGATCTCGGTCCTGGGGGCGCCGATCGCAGCCGCATTCGCCCGAGCCCGCAGCCCGAGCGACTGGGAGCTCCCTTACGGTCTGTTTCTCACCTGGAGCGTCTTTGTCGCAGTCGGGCTGGCGAGCGCTTTTACGGCTGGCGAGGTGCGTTACCTA
>CAZPNG010000036.1:0-3511 GCA_964587845.1 uncultured bacterium
CCTGCCCATTTTCTCGAGCCGCTCGTGAAATCGCGTTTTCATTTGTGGCCGAACCCGGCTCTGCCCGCCGCCCTGCGGGCCATGCCTTCCCGCACGCCCCCGACAATCGTGCGCGTGAAAACCGCAGTCCCCAGCCCGATCACCGCGGATCCCAGCCCGCTCAGGGCTCCCCGGGAGCTGGTGATCTGTTGAGAAATCAGCGGAACCGAAATGAAAAGCAGGATGAACAGAAGATTGGCGGCGAACACGGCCGCGGAGTTCGTCTCCTTGGGTAAATACACGGATGTCAGGTTCATCACGGAGATGACCTTCATCAAGACCGAGAGCACTACGGTCCATGAGGAAACCCCCACCACGCTCCTCAGCCAGAAGCCCAGGCCCTGGGCCGTCTGCTTGTACACTCCGGCCCCCGCCAGCAGCGGGCCCAGAACGTAGAGCAGCGCCAGGAACACGAACCGCAGCCAGGTGAGAACGCCCAGCAGCGCGAGCGCGACGGAATAGGTGATGAAGTTGAGCACCGTGAGCACCGAGAAGAATTTCAGCACCCCGAAATCCTTTCCCTCCAGAACCTCGTGGAAAACGGCCTGGATGACACTGCTGAACTCCTGCTCCGGCAGGATTGCCTTCGAAAGGAGGTCGGCACCCACCACGATCCAGACAAAAAACCGCTCATAAATCACGAGCAGCGCGGTGATGAGAATCATGCGCACGAACAGCCCCCGGTAATCCGAGCCGTCCCGTAGGGCCTCGAGATTCTCGTGCAGGATGGCCACCACCAGCATCAGGGAAAACACGACAAACGCGATCCGGTGCATCGTCTCAAAAGGTGAAGTGAACAGGCTCGGAATCTGAAGAACATTCGTGAAAAGGAACTGTTCCGTGATCAACTCATCTACTCCTGCAACACGGCCTGCAGGTACACCGCCGCGTCCGCCATGTACTTCAGTCGTTCCCGCTCAAGCCGCTTCTCATCCCGCGAGACCTGCTCCACCTGCGTGGCCTGAAGCTCGAGGAGCTTGGCCATCGCTTCCTGGTTCTCCTGGGCGAGCACGATCGCCTCGGCCGCGGCCTGCGCCTGAAGCCGCGCAGCTCCCTTCGGGCTTGCGAGCTTCGCCTGATCCGAAATCAGGCGGGCAGCTTCCCGCGTGCTGCGCCCCGCCTCGCGGATCTCCCGGGCCAGCTGGAACCCCTCTACCACCTGCAACTCTTCAAAGGGGATGTAGGGCCTGTCCGCCGACTCGGGCAGTGCGCCGGTGATCTCCTCAAGAGCGGAGCGAATCTCCCGCGGCCCGGACGCGCCCTTGAGGACTTCAATCTGCGGAGCCACCCACCAGAACTCCTCGAAAGCGTCCGAAATCGACTCATAGCCGCGCCCCAGGATCCGCTCCAACGGATCCCCGACGAACAACTCGACCATCTCATCAATCCCTGCGTGGAATCTCACGAGCTCCAGGTACTGCGCCTTGAGCTGGGCGAGCTGCTCAATCGCCAGCGCGATGTCCTGGGCAAACTGTGACTGCATCAGAGCGTTCCGGATCTCGCTGAGGGCGGCGTTCACAGCGTCGAATGTGGGGAGGGTAGCCTGCGCGCTCACCGCGCAGCACACGGTGATAAGCATTGCAAGGAAGATCACCTTACTCAGTGCATTCATCTCAACCAACAGACAAGAAGAGCGACCAAAATCTCCAGAATGAGGAGCAAACAAATCCACCCGAACGGCGACCCGTTGCTCTCAACCACGCCCGCCCGCCTCGCTGTTCCCGACGCCGCGAGGGAACTTCCTGGCCAGGGTTTCAATGACCTCGAAATCCGTCAGGCTTGCCTGCTGCGCAAGACGAGCCGCCTCCGCCAGGTCCGCCGGATCCGTGGTCGCAATCCAATAATCGAGGGGACTCGGCTCCAGCTTCGCCACCACGGCATGCTGATCAAACCGGATGAACATTTCCGAGAACACGCCGGGCCTCACCTCCAGACTGCGGACCGCCTGGATTTCATTTTCATTGAGCCCGAAGCGCGCGAGCTTCTCATGGCCCTTGTGGAGCTTCAGCACGTACTTCACCGGCGAATTGTTGATGATGACGCCCGAAATCCGAGACTCCAGAAAGTCCTCAGGGTTCTGCGAGATCGACAGCACGCCCACGTTCATCTTGCGCGCCGTGCGGTAGAAAACCTCCACCAGGTCGGTCCCCTGCGTTTCCTGGAGAAGCTGCCAACACTCGTCGAGCACGAGAAGTTTCTTCACCGCGACGTTCTCGAACCTTCTCTTCAGGGCAAAGGGGATGATGAAAAGCAGAATTTCCTGAAGCTCGCGATACTGCGAAATCTTGCGCAGGTCGAACACCACGAAACGCGCGCTCACGTCGAAGACGCCCTGCCGGTTGAGGAGCCTTCCATACTCCCCCTGGGTGAACAGGACAAGCTCCTTGGCAAAGTGGGCAGCTTTCCTGCGGTCCTCGTCATCCCCCGCCGAGTAAGCGCGCAGCTCCCGTTCGATGTCTCCCAGCAGGGGCGCTGCGCCGATCTCGACAGCGCCGTAAACCGAGAGGATCGCCCGCTCCAGGATGAGTTTCTCACTTGAGGAAAAACCCCTCCTGGGCGCAATCATCTTCTGCAAAAGCTCCTTCAGGAACTGAAGAAACGTCGGATCCGGGGTTTTCCCGTCGGGGAAGAGAACCTCTTTTCGGGGAAACGGGTTGAGCGCGTACTGCTCGTTGCACTCGACCTCGAGATAGGAGCCCCCCAGCACCCGGGCAAGTTTCCTGTAGCTTCCGCCGACGTCCACGACAACCACCTCGTTCGCGGCGGACTCGAGCAGAAAGTAAAGCAGGAGATGGTTCGTCAAGAAGGATTTGCCGGACCCGGTCGTCCCCAGCATCACGCCGTGCTTCGCCGCAAGCTGCGCATCGAAAAGGTCAAGGCGCAGCGGCTCCCCCTGGCGGGTTTTCAAAAGGACTCCGCATTTCTCGGTGCCCCTCCAGCTCATTTGAAGCGGCAGGAGGTGCGCGAGCGCCTGCGACCTGACCAGGAACGAAAGCGGGTTCTCATCCCCCTGGAGCGGGAGACCCGACAGAAACAGCCGGTCGTGATTCATGTGGTCGTGGATGCCGCGCGCGTTGCCGAGCCGCGGGAAAGCTCTGAGGAGCTCATCGGAGCGCTTTTGCACAGCTTCCGTCGTCTTGTCCTTGACCACGACCGCCAGGGAAAAGCGGAAAAGCTTGTCTTCACTCTCCGTCAGCTCCGCCAGAAGCGCGTCCGACTGCCCGTGCCGCTCCCAGGCCTCGTAATCCTTCGTGCGGGAGAAGAACCCCTGAGCTTTCGCAAAGTTGCCCGTCCGTTTCAGGGCGCTCCGCTCTCTGGCTTGGTCGGGAACCTCAAAATTGAGGGATAGGATGTAGTCGCTCCCCAGCGCGTCTGAGAAGTTGGTCATGATCCTCATGTCCGTCTGTTCGGGAAGCTGCCTGAGGTTGACCGCCTGATGAAAGAATCCCCCGAGGTAGAAGAACCGGTCCGA
>CAZPNG010000037.1:0-4066 GCA_964587845.1 uncultured bacterium
AGGAAGCGGCGAAACCAACTGCAGAGTCCATAGAATACAAAGGACTAAGCTGGCCGAAGAGGATATCGATGGTCCAGGGAGAAGCAAGCCCGAGACAGAGATGAGGCGACGCAAATAGGGTAACAGCACACCGCCCGTTACTCCACCTAACGACTTAAGAAGAACAGTTGCCGCAGCTAGGTAGGGGATCGAAGAGTATAAGAATTTCCGAATTATTTGATGGTGATCGCCGCCAATCCTGATCGCGATTCGTAATAGACGCGGTGTGAAGCCCATCAAGAAGTACGACGGGAAACTCAGGCGTTATCCGTCCTGCGTTTTCTTGAGCTTTGAAATTTTGTTTCGATAGTAGAGCGACATCTCCTGGTCAAATAGCTCTTCATTTTTCATCACGAAATCAAGAGCCAGTTGATACATATTCAGGGCGCGGGCGTTGTCACCCCGAGCCTCGTAAACCATCGCAAGGCGCTCGAAACCGTCCTGTACTTCGGGATAGTCCTTCAGGAGCTGCGCACCCGCTGCTTCGGCTTCATCCAGGCGTCCCTCGTGAATCAGTGCCACAACTCGGTTTGAGTCACGGTCCAGGCTGTTCTCCTCAAAGACCCACGCGGGGTTCGTCCCGACTACTTGGCTATCGCTCTTGCCGCTGGAGTTTGTCTGCGGTTCTGCCCTTGGCTTATCCTTTTCTTGGCAACAGCGTTTATACTTCCTGCCGCTTCCACAAG
Source organism: uncultured bacterium (assembly GCA_964587845.1). Taxonomy (GTDB): domain Bacteria; phylum Omnitrophota; class Omnitrophia; order Omnitrophales; family CAZPNG01; genus CAZPNG01. The sequence continues at coordinate 726 of CAZPNG010000037.1, forward strand.
GGCACGGATCGTTTCGACTACTCTTGGACATTTTTTCTTCTCCAGGCGAATGAAAGCAGATGTACGCATTATCCGCTGATGACGTCTTTTTCCAGAGCCTACGAGCATTCGATTTTGAATTATTTCTAGCCGCCAAGTCCAAGCCCTGCGCCCTTTGCGGGGGTCGCCTGGATACGTCGCACTTCCCGAGGAAGCCCCGGGGCGCGGGCGAGCAGGAGCTGCAGCGCTTCAGCCTCTGCTGCAGGCGTGATGGCTGCCGGCATCGCGTGACGCCGCCGTCGCTGCGGTTCTTGGGGCGTAAGATCTACTCGGCCTGGGTCGTGATCCTGGCCCTGGAGTTTTGCCGCGACCTGGGACTCGAAGCGAAGATCGCCCGCCAAACGATTGCCCGCTGGAGGACTTTCTGGAAAGAGCGGCTGGCGGAAACCCACCCGTTCATGCGGTGGGCGCGCGGCCTACTTGCGCCCGGAACGCCGAGTTCAGGCCTTCCCTCGGGTTGCCTGCGGGCCTTGGGTTTCCCGGCTCGGGAGTCGTGGGTCGCGATTTTGAGATTCTTTTCCCATCCCCAGTGAGGGCGTAAAAAGAGGCTTTGCCTGATGGCCCGCTCAGTTCGCGCAGAGCATGGCCGAAGCCAGGGGATGCGCGAGGCGCTATCCACGTTTGACCCGCCCGAATGGATCGGCTGGGAATTGAAAACGAGGAAAGCACATGAAAAGTAGAATGACTGAGCGCTCCCCGCATCAGCTCTGGGCGGAGTTCCGCTTTGGAGTGGTCGGAGCGTTGCTTGCGAACCCGCCCGAAGCCGGAGAGCTGCGCTTACGGCTCAAAGAGTTGTCAAAAACGCAGTGGGAGCACCCGACGCGCGAGGGAAAGTTCACGGTGTCACTGCCCACGATCGAACGCTGGTATTATCAATGCCTCAAGCAGAGCAAGGATCCAGTAGGCGCCTTGCGCCGCAAACTGCGGAGCGACTCGGGCACGACCCGGCACCTGACCCAGGAAATCAAGAACTGGCTGCAGAACAATTATCGGGAGCATGCGAGTTGGAGTGGCCAGCTTCATTGCGACAATCTGAAAGCGTGGCTGACCGCAAATCCGAGCCAGGGCACGGCGCCATCCTATCCGACGGTTTTAAGGTACATGAGGATCAAGGGCTGGGACAAAAAGCCGCGCGTGAGGTCCCCTCACGCTCCGGGAAGGATCGCGGCCGAAGCCAGGCTCCAGAGCCATGAGGTCCGCTCCTTTGAAGTCGAGTACGTGGGCGGTCTGTGGCATCTGGATTTCCACCACGCCTCACGGCAAATCCGCACCGAACGCGGAGAGCTCGTGACGCCGCTCGCTCTATGCGTGATCGATGATCGCTCGCGGCTGTGCTGCCACCTGCAGTGGTACTGGTGGGAGGACACGCGCGCGTTGGTGCACAGATTCGTGCAGGCGCTGTTGAAGCGCGGGTTGCCGCGGGCTTTGATGAGCGACAACGGGAGTGCGATGAAGTCGGGAGAATTCACGCAAGGACTGACTCGTCTTGGGATCACGCACGAGACGACGCTTGCCTATAGTCCGTATCAGAACGGCAAACAGGAGTCGTTCTGGGGGACGCTCGAAGGCCGGATGATGGCGATGCTCGAAGGCAGAAAGGACCTCTCACTGGAAGAACTCAACGCCGTCACCCAAGCCTGGGTCGAGATGGAGTACAACCGCGCCGTTCACTCCGAGACGACCGAGTCGCCGATGGCGCGCTTCCTGGATGGAAAATCCGTATTGAGGCAGGCTCCGGAGACGGGCGTACTGAGCCTTTCGTTCCGGCGTGATGAGGCACGGACCCAGCGCAGAAGTGACGGGACGATTTCGATCCTGGGCAAACGCTTTGAGATCCCGCAGGCCTTCCGGGCGTTGCCTCACATCACGGTCCGTTACGCCGAGTGGGATCTGAGGGAGGTGCATCTGATTGATCCGAGGACGCAAGCGATGCTTGCGCCGCTTTATCCGCTGGACCGCAGGAAAAATTCAGAGGGGTTACGGCGGAGGATTGGCACACCGGGGAACACGCCCGAAAGAAACGAAAAGAGTGGCGAACTTCCGCCGCTCTTGCAGAAAATCATGGCGGAGTACGCGGCCTCGGGACTGCCTCCGGCCTACATCGTGGATCCCAAGCCCCACGGCGAAAGCGAAGAAGATGATCTCGCCGTAGCCACGGCTGACTTTACGGCAACCCAAGAAAATGAATCACCCCTTCATCCAGCGAGGCAGGCACCGTGAGTACGAAGAAAATCCAGGCGCTTTATGGGCTCAAGTGGAATCCGTTCACCCGAGATATCCCGGCTGAGGCGATTTTCAAGACACCGCGCTTCGCCCAGTTCTGCTACCGAATTGAGACGCTGACGCTCGAAGGGGGCTTTGGACTCATCACAGGCGAGAGCGGACTGGGTAAATCGACCGTCCTTCGGGCTCTGGCCGATCATCTGTCGAAGATCCCCGAGATCTCGGTGGGCGATATCATCCGTCCTCAAAGTGGTTTGTCTGACTTTTACCGGGAAATGGGTGCGGTCTTTGGCATTGAACTGCGAAACAGCAATCGTTGGGGCGGTTACAAAGGCTTGAGGGAAAAATGGCGAAGCCACGTGGCCAGCACCCTATTCAAGCCGGTGCTGCTGATCGATGAGGCTCAGGAGGTGCCCACCGCAGTTCTCTCGGAGATCAGGCTCCTGACGATGGACAAGTACGATTCATCGAGCCTGCTGACAGTGATCCTGGCCGGTGATACGCGTCTGACCAACGCATTCAAGAGGGAGGACCTGATCCCACTGGGCACGCGGATGAGGACCCGATTCGTCATGGAGCCGTGGAGCAAGCCCCAGCTCATGGAGCTGCTCAAAGACGGAGTCAAGCAGGCCGGAAATCCCAATCTCTTGAGCCCAGGGCTCATCGAGACGCTCGTTGAGCACGCGGCAGGAAGTCCGCGCGTGATGATGAACCTTGCGGCCGAGTGCCTGGCCATCGGGGCGCTCAAGGAGACGGTCCAGCTCGATGAGGGTTTGTTCTTTGATCTCTTCCCGCCGCAGAGATCCGCAGCCAATCTCCGACGAAAACCCGAGTCGACGGCCGCGAAGTAATACGAGATCAACTATCCCACTTCATCACGGCCTCGCCCGAAGTTCTCGCGCGGGGCCGTGCCATATCCAGAAAACTATGCTGCATTGCCGCCATCAAAAGCCGCGATTAGGGCGCCATCAAATAGCGTGAAAACTCTTAACTCAGTGACCGCGCGGAGCTTTCGGAAATATATTCACTTGAAAGTGTCATCGCCCAGTTACTCGGACTATGTATCTTTGTTTCCTACT
>CAZPNG010000038.1:0-11421 GCA_964587845.1 uncultured bacterium
GCCGTGAAGCGGCTGTTGGGGTGCGCCCCCTTCTCCGCCGCGCCCGCCTTCCATGGATTGCCGCGCCAGTCGATGCCTTCGCTGGGCGCGGGATCATCCGAGCCCTCCCACCATGCCGTGCCGTCGGGGCGCTTCAGGACATTGGTGTAAATCGTGTTGCGCTGGATGGTCTTGACCGCATTGGGGTTGGATTTGGAGTTGGTGCCCGGCACGACGCCGAAGAATCCAGCCTCGGGGTTGGAGGCCCATAGGCGGCCGTCCAGCCCGACGCGAATCCACGCAATGTCGTCCCCGACCGTCCAAACTTTGTAGCCGGCCAACGCCTGGGGCGCCACCAGCATGGCCAAGTTGGTTTTGCCGCACTGGCTGGGAAACGCCGCCGCCACGTAGTGAGTCTCGCCGCGGGGGTTTTCGATTCCCACAATCAGCATGTGTTCGGCAAGCCACCCCTCGCGCCGGCCCAGGCAGCTGGCAATGCGAAGCGCCAGGCACTTCTTGCCCAAGAGCGCATTGCCGCCGTAGCCAGAGCCCACGCTCCAAATCGTGTTGTCCTGGGGAAAATGGCAGATGAACCGCCGGTCGGGGTTGAGGTCCGCCTTGCCGTGCAGGCCGCGCGTGAAGTCGTTGGATTCGCCGAGCTGCTCGAGCGCCGCGCGCCCCATGCGCGTCATGATGCGCATGTTGAGCGCCACGTAGACGCTGTCGGTGATCTCAAAGCCCACCTTGCTGAAGGGCGAGCGCGCCGGCCCCATGATGAAGGGCACGACGTACATCGTGCGCCCCCGCATGGACCCGTCAAAGATGGAAGCGACCTTGCGGTAGGCCTCCTGCGGCGCCATCCAGTTGTTGTTGGGCCCGGCCTCTTCCTTTGTTGGCGTACAGATGAAGGTAAGCTGCTCGGTACGCGCCACGTCGTTCTGAGCCGAGCGGTGAAGGTAGCAGCCCGGCAACTTCTGCTGATTCAGGGGCTCGAGGTCCCCCACCCGCACGGCGGTCTGGAGCAGCTCCTGATATTCCTTCTCGGAGCCGTCACACCAGTACACCTCGTCGGGCTTGCAGAGCTTGACGCACTCCTCCACCCATGCGAGGACGTGCTGATTCTTGGTTTGAGGCCCTTTCTTGAGGGCCGGCGCAGATTGAACGGACATGAAGTTCTCCTTTGGAATAAGTCACATAGACTAGCGTTTTTGACCGGGAAAATCAATAAGGACAGGTTAGAGGGAGCTGCGGTCGGCTCTGCGGCGAACCCGCCTGGAATACGTGGCTTGGTGGACGGTGACCGAGCCGTCGCGGCGGATCTCGACCGTCTGATACCTGTTTTCATAAAGATTTCCCAGGTCGTGGTAGTAGCCCACCCGCGGCAGCAAAGTCACGCCGGACAAGATTTTCACCGGGTTGAACGTAGCGAACACACGGGGCACCGAATCCCTCGGATGGAGGTAAAAATCGATATCCTGAAAGCCCGCCTTCTCGGCAAGAGCTTTGGCGCCCCCAAAGGGAAGTGCGGGGGCCACGAACTGAAGAAATGCGTCCCGGGGCATAGGGATGTCTCTGCGCACGGCTTCTCGGATGCCATTCGCGAGGATGACCGTGCCTTGGCTGTGCGCTCCCACATCGATCAGGTTGGGCAGCCTGCCGAGATCCTGGGCAACCAACCGGGAAACTTTGCTGGGAAACACCCGCCCCAGCGTGCGATCGAGCAGGAACTCCACCCCGTCCGCCAGGAAACCCGAAGAGGGATTGTAGCGAATGGCCAAATTGTATTGATTCGCGAACTTCTGAAAGGCAGCGGCATCCCCCGAGATCCCGTTGACAAAATAGCCTTCCACCTCGGCGAAGCCCTTCGTGTTGCCGGCCGGGAAAATCACCCGGCTTCTGCTCTCAAAGAAGAAGTCGATCACGCCGCGCGGGATGCCGATCAGCTCCCGTAGCGCGACCCCGGCCGCCCGGGAAAAACTGAACCCCTTCTGTTCCGCCGCAGGCACGGCGCCCGGATAGTTGCGCAGGAATTCGTTCGACTTCGCATGGTGATCATCCATCCGCCTGAACATTCTTTCACTGCGCTGGAAGCTCTCGGATCCGGCCAGCACCTCCTCGACGAGATTGCCGATCCTGAGCGTTGAGCGAAGAGTTCCCGGCCCGGCGTCCAGATCCATGGCCTGAAGGTTCCCCTCATCCAAATCAAAAACATAGTGGAAGCCTCGAAACTCGACGTTGTCGGGGGCATACTTGATTTGGGGCACCTGGCTAAGCCGAAGAGCGAGGCCGCTCGCGGAGTCCCACTTCAAGTAATCATCCCTTTCGAGCTCGTAGGCCAGATACATGTCTTCCAGAGGGCGCGAAAGAGGAGCGGATCGCGGCTGCCGGATGAACAGGGAACGAACCGCGCCGGCGGCGTCTTTCAAGGCATCGGTGATCCAGCCGCCGACGTTGGAGGCGGTATCCTGGAGGCGCGCGAGGAGGGGCCGGCTGGTCGGGGGCCCACGCGGACGCGTGGCTTCCAGAGGGTCGGGCTGGCGCGGGAAAAGACCGTCCGAGATGGCGCTGCCGATCCCCTCGAGCGCCGCGCCCGCGGCGGAGCTGATGAGACTCCTCAAGAAAGAATTCATCTTTTTCTTTTCGAGCTGCCGGTCAATGGCGTCCTGGGCAATCTTCACGCCGACCTTGGTGAGCACGTTGCCCAGGAAACGCTCCAGGCCCGTGCGGGTCGCGAGCCGGTTGACGCCGTCCATGAGGGAGGCCCACTGGCTCTTGTAACTGGTGACGGGATTCAGCAGGTTGCGGATCTGGCGGGTGAGAGAGTTCCGCAGGGTGAAGGACTGGCGGCTCACCGACGTGAGAAAGTCCTTGAGACCCGACTGGAAAAAGTTCTGGGCGCTGCGCACAAGCGTCTGGCCCAAGGCCGAGAGCTGCGAGCCGATTCTGCCGACAAAGGTCCCTACGTTCGCAAAGAAGCCCGCCGCGTGGCTCACCAAAAAGTTGCCGACGCCCGTGAAGGCGGCGCCCACGATCTGGGCGAGCCCTCCCAGGACAAACTTGCCCACCGCGAGCAGCCCCTGGAACAGGAAGTTTAAGGCGGCGCCCAGGACCTGCCCGATGCCCGGCAGGAAAAAGAGCACGGCCTGTAGCGCCAGTTGAAGCAGCGTCTGTCCCCAGTATTTCATCAGGCCTTTGAAGTCTCCCTGGCTCACGTAATGCGCCGTATTCACAAGGAAATTCACCGGAGCAAAGATCATGCTGGAGAGAGCGCGCCCGATCGTCTTGCCGAACACCACCGTCAGGGCCTTGGTGACCGCCGCAATCACCTTCTGGACCACTTTGACGACCGCCTCGACGACCCTTTGGAAGAACTGCACGATCTTTTTGAAGAGTTTCTTGAAGAATCCCGCTCCTTTGACTTTCAGGAGCTCCGCGGTGCCCAACACATTCTCCCGGGCGAGCTTGACGACCTCTTTGCCGAGACGCAGGAAGCGCACCGAGGCCTCCCGGCCCTGGACGCTCAAGCCCAGGAGCGCAAGCTGCGCCTGGGTGTAAAGCACCGTGCCCGAGTACAGCGCCTGGAACTCGCTTTCCGTCAGCTCCTTGGCGACACCGGACTCCTCGAACTTCACTCTTCCGCCGAGGATCTCCTTGAGCAGCACGTATCGCCCGCCCGAGAGCAGCACCGTAAACGGCGCGCCGAGTGAGGTGAGCGTGCCGGCGAGAGCGCTGTAAGCGAGACTTTCAGTGAACAGTTCGACTCCCTCCTCAACCAGGCCGATGCCGAACCAGCGCGATTCAAAGTCTGCGCGCGGCTTCACGCGCACGAGGCCGTTTTCAACGAACGTCACCTCCTCGGAGCAGCCGGGCACGGGAACGGCGCAGGTCTCCACGTGCGTGACGACCACGAAGTGGCGCTCCTCGATATTGGCGACCACGGGGAGTCCCGAGTTGGCCAGGCGCGCCAGGTCATTCCACGCGAGCCTCAAGCCCTGGAGCTTGAGGCCGTGCGCAGCCGTCACGGTTTTCAGCGCGTAGCCGGAAAGCTGGAGGTTTCCCACAAACTCGGGGCTGACCACACCCGTGAGGATGTCGACGAACAGGCCTTCCTCCGTGAGCTCTGAAAGCGACGGAACCGTGTAGTCCGGGAACCGGGCGCCGAAGAGCGCCAGCAGGTGCCGGACCGCGTACACGGCGGATTGCGCGAAATGGATGTCTTCGTCAATCAGCTCGAGCAACCGGGACTTCACCTGGTCCAGGTCATGGCGGGTGAGCTCCCTCATTTCAAACGCGGGGTCGCTCTTCAAAAGTTTCAGGACTGACTGGAGCCGCGCGTTCAGGGTCCCCTCCGAGAACCCGAAATAAATGCGAAGGGCCTGGTCCACCGCCCCGACCGTGGCGCGGACTTCCTCCGTGCGGCGCGCATGCTCCGTTTTGCCCGACGCATCCCGAAGGTAGTCATTCTTGAGAAAGCTCTCAAACGCGGACTGGGAAGCGAGGGACCGCAGCATCGCCACCATCTGGGCAAGCTCGGAGGGCCCCGAAGCGCTTTCCTCTGCGGGGTCGCGCCCCAGGAGCCGGCGGAACGTCTTGCGCGTGAGGGTTTCCAGGTGCCCGGTTTCGCGGGCTTCCTCCTCGAGGGCCGTGTCTCGCCGTTCGGCGACGACGGCCAGGGCCCTGGCGCGCGCCTCCGTCGCTTCTTCATCGCTCACGCCGTAGGTGAGGACGAGGCCGGGATCCAGAAAACCCACCGCTGTGGCGGCCGCGGCAAATGGGCCGCCCAGGAGCAGGCTCGCGAACGTGAGCCGGGCGCGCGAAGCGTAATCGCCTGCCGCAAGCACGCGCGCTTCTTCAGACGCCCACTCTTCGGCGCTGGGCAGGCGGCCGTGAACCAGGAGGAAGCCACGCACTATCTGCGAGCCCAAGGTGGCGGCGTCGGTCACGGGCACGCCGCCCAGCCGATACGACACCGGCTCGTCCGCCGCGAAGAACTCTTCTCCGTTCCCGGTGCGGCGGATGCGCCGCCCCGCGCGGTCCTTCACAAGCGTGTAGTCGAAGGTCCCCTGTTCGCTTTCAGAGCGCGCTTCGTAGCCGTCGGCATCGAAGCGCGTGAGGTTGCGCCGCTCCTGCGAACCGTCCAGGCGCCAAAGAGACTCGAGCTGCTCTCGAAGATAACCGCCCGGATCGAAGACATAAGAATGAAAGCTCGTGAGGGGCAGGGCTTGGTTCGCGCCCCCGATGGCATACGGGCTGTAATCGGACAAGAGGCGCGCGTCCTCCCGGCTCGTATCCCTGGAGCCCGTGTTCTGGGCCCAGCTCCGCAGGTCCCCAGGGCCGGCCATCTGAAGATGCAGAACCGGCTGCTCCTCCCACATGAGCAACAGCTCTTCCTTTTCCTCCACCACGCGGCCGTCGGGGCTGAAGCGCCGCCAGGTGCGCGCGCCATTCAGGTCGCGCGCGATGAGGACGGCGGGGTTGCCGTACGCGTCAAAGCGGGTCTGGAACGTGTAGCGCGACGCCGTTTCCTGGGAAGCGGCAAAGGGCGCGTAGTGGAACAGGCGGGAATCCTGGCGGTAGCCGCTCACGCGGGCGTACTGGATCAATTCCTGGTTGCGGTCGCCGGCCTTGACGAACCGTTCCTGAAGAGCGCGCGTGTCGTCGAAAACCTGCCTCAGGCCAGGCGACACCTCGCGGTTTGCGCCGGAAACGGTCGGCGCGGCCGCGGGCGCATAAGAAGCCAGCGTTGCAAAATGGCGGTATCCTTCCTCGCGCGCCCAATCGATGAGGGTCTTCCCAAACCAGCGGCCCTCCCGGCGCGACTTTTCAGTTGGAACCGGAAAGATCGCCCGAAGGGACGGCTCGGAACTCCAGACGCGGAAAAGAGCGTTCTCCGTGGAGACGGGAATGCCGGCGAGGTCGAAGCGTTCGACGGACACGGGGGCTTGAGCGGCGGAAGGTGCATAGGCCTCGACCTCATAAAGCGTGAGGCTGCGGCCCCAGCCGGTGTCCGTATGCCCCGTCACGCGCAGGTAGAGCGCTTCCACCGCCGGGAAGGAGTCTTCCTGCCAACCCTCGTAGCGGCCGGAGGTCTTGTCGGCCACGCTCACCCAGGTGCGGCCGTCGCGCGAGGCCTCCAGAACGTAGCCGAAGCCGTTTGAGGCGTCTCCGCCGAGCTTCAAGCGCACGAGCGCAATTTGAGACATGCGCTCGAGCTTGATCAGGAAGGACTTGGGCGATTCGGTCGCGCCCCAGGACACCGAGTCGCTGGAAGAAGGGTTGCCGTCCACCACGGCGCGGTGCGAAGCTCCGGCCGGATCGAGCGCGATGGGCCGAAGCTCGGCAGCCGCCGGGCCGTAGCGGCGCACCTCATCAAGAGCCCCCGAGGCGTGATAGCTGTACTCGGCGCGGCCCGCCTCGCGGCCGCCGGCGCGCGTTTCCGCCGCCAGGCGGCCTTGCGCATCGAAGGTCTTCTCAATCGTGACCGGCACGTATCCGAAGACCCGGACCTCGTGGAAGAAGTCGTCCTGGTAGGAGCCCCCGCTCGTCTGCGCCTCGATGCGGTCGATGCGCACGTACCGGGCTTGACGTGCCGGAATGCTCACAAGCCACTCCTTCGGCCCCGTGCCGCCGGAAAGTTCCGCGCCGATGCTCCACGTGACGCCGTCAAGCGACGTCAAAACCCGGAATGACCTCACGTGGGAGGGGCCGTTGGCGGAGAGCCGCAGCTCTGTCACGGTGCTCGCCTGCCAAAGGTCGATGTCGAAGGCATTCTCCCGAACGTTACCGTTCGCCTGCCAGTAGGTGTCCGGCCTGCCGTCGAGTGCTTTCATGGCGTCGTAGGTGCTCGTGTCCGCAGCGGATGTGGCTCGGGCAGTCTTCCCAAGGGAAAGCTCTTGAAACTCCTGGGTTCTCTCGATTACGCGCACGAGGCGGCCTTGGGCATCTCGCGTCTCCTCGACCGCCACGGTGGCCAGCTCAGAGGCGTGCACCTCCACCTCGCGCACAAACGAGTACCACGCGGAGCCGTCCGCAAATCCCCGCACCCCCTCGATGCGCACAAAGCGCGCCCGCTTGTCCGCAATCTCAAACTCCCATTTTCTGCCGCGCGAAAGACCGTGTTCCACAGCCGCCGTCTCCCAATTCACGCCGTCCTGCGAGAGGCGGATGCGGAAGTCGGAGGTGTAAGTGCTGCCGGTCCCGTAGGTCCCGTCGAGCCGCACGCGCGAGACCGTCTGCGCGCGGCCGAGGTCGATTTCAAGCCACTCCTCGCGGCCGGTGCTTCCGGTCAGCCACGAGCCGGCGTCCCCGTACACGCCGTCGGCGGCGCGCCAGGGCTCATAGCCACCCTGCTGGCTGGAAGCGCGAACCGGCTGCCCGGCCGCCACGTTGCCCAGAGCGGTGCGCACCCGTTTGGACACGGGGACACCCTCGGAATCGAAGCCCTCTTCAGAAACGAGGACCCGGCTTGCGGGCTGCGCAGGCGGAGCGGCCCTCTGATTGATCTGGACCCACCACGAGGGCTGGTACGTTCCGTTCTCCACGGCGTGCACCACGCGGTCCGCAGCGCCGTCCCCATTCATGTCCCGCAGGTCCGCGTAAATGGCGCCGTTGGCGTTGTTCCGAAGCGCAGCGCCCCACCAGTTATAGTCATCGCTGGTTCCCGTGGTCGCGACGGTCCAATCCTCCACGGGCCCGAAACCCGTGCCCGTGTTGAGCTGAACCCACCAGAACGGCTGGTAGACCCCGTTCTCATTAGCGTGCACGACGCGGTCGGGCCGGCTGTCGCCGTTCATGTCGATCAAGTCAAAATAGACAGCCGAACCGTTGTCGTAGCGCAAGGCCGCGCCGTACCAGTTGAAATCATCGCCCGTGCCCGTGGTCTTCACGTTCCAACGCAGGGCGGGGTCAAAACCGCTGCCGTTGTTGATCTGCACCCACCAGGCCGGCTGATAGGAGCCGTTCTCGTAAAGGTGGACGACGCGGTCGGGGCGCCGGTCACCGTTCATGTCCAGCAGGTCCGTGTACGTGCCGCTGTTCGCAGTATTGCGCAGCGCAGCGCCCCAGTAGTTGTAATCATCTCCGGTGCCCGTGGTTCTCACATCCCAGCGCGTGGCCGCCGCGAATCCGATGCCGGTGTTGATCTGAACCCACCAAGCCGGCTGATAGGAACCGTTCTCGTAGATGTGCACGACGCGGTCCGACCGGCCGTCGCCGTTCATGTCGACGAGGTCAAAATAGACAGCTGAACCATTGTCATAGCGCAGGGCCGCGCCGTACCAATTGAAATCATCGCTCGTGCCCGTGGTCCTCACGTCCCAGCGCGTGGCCGCCGCGAATCCGCTGCCGTTATTGATCTGCACCCACCAAGCCGGCTGATAGGAGCCGTTCTCGTAGATGTGCACGACGCGGTCCGGCCGGCCGTCTCCATTCATGTCCACAAGATCGAAGTAGGTCGCCCCGTTGGCTTGGTACTTGAGGGCCGCGCCATACCAGTTGAAATCATCTCCCGTGCCGGTCGTCCTCACCGACCACGTCTGGGACGGGGCAAACGGCTCGAACGTTGATCTTTCATCCACGCTCTCGTAGACGCGCTCGACCGTCGAGCCGTCCGGCTGGTCTTCATGCTCAAACCAGCGCTCCCGGACGCGGTTGGCATACACCTCGACCTCGGTGAGCTGCGGATAGTACGGGCTGCGATCAGAAGCCTGAGCACGAACCTGGTCGATGCGCACGTAGCGGGCCGCGCGCTCTTCAAAGTCGTAAGTCCACGTCCGGCCGGTGGTCAGGCCGGCTTCCGTTGCGATCGTTTGCCAGGTCAAACCGTCCTGCGAGACTAGAATGCGAAACTGGGTCGTGTAGTACGTGTTGCCTTCATCGTACGTGGCGAGCGAGATGCGCGAGAGCCGCTCATCGCGCCCCAAATCCACCTGCCACCAGCCCTCCGTTCCCACGCCTGCCCCGAGCCACGGGATAGAGGGCTCGTCAACCTGCCCATCCACAACGCGCGAGGCCGGGTAGGTGCTGCTGTAAGAGCTTGAGGCCGTGGCGCGGCGCCCGTGCGCGAGATTGCCCGATTCGCCTTCCCGCTCCTTCTCATAGATGAGCCGGCCCTGAGAGTCCCAGCGCTCTTCTTTGAGAAGCCCCGTTTGATCGCGCGCGGTGCGCACCGACGTTCCGTCCGCGAGCGTCTGATACTCGATCCAAGTCTCCTGATAGGCGCGGCCGAAGGCGGCGATCTCATTCACAAACGCATAGTAGTCGCTGCCGTTCTCCTGCTTGGCGCGCAGATTGCTCGCGCGGATGTAGCGCACGGCGCGCTCGGCAAAGTCATAGGTCCAGATCTTGCCGAACTCCAGGCCCGTCTTGGCATCGACGGCCTGCCAGGCCGCGCCGTCCGCGGAAACCTCGAGGGTAAAGGATGAATTCGAGAAGCCGGAGTAAGTGGGATGCTGGGTGTTGAAACGGATGCGAGAGACATCCCGCACAGAACCGAGATCGACCCGGATCCATTCCGGGGTGTTCGATGTCGCAGCAAGCCAGATCGGCTCCTGGGTTTCGACTCCATCCGTGACGCGCGTCTCGCGCCAATAGTTGCTGTAGACGCTGGACGCCTGGACAGCCCGCCCCTGGGCGAGGTTCTGGCTTAAGCCCGAACGGCGCTTGGAATAGATCTTGCGGCCCGAGACGTCCCAGCGCTCCTCCTCCACCAGGCCGACCTCATCGGTCACGCGCCGGATGCGCACACCGCCCACAACCTGGTCACTGACTTGCTCGGTGCGCTCCACCAAGCCGTAAACTTCCACTTCCGCGATCGCAGCATAATAAGGACTGGTCGTCTGGGTCTCGTGGAGCGTGCTGAAGCGGTGCAGCTTGACGTAGCGGGCGCGCTCGCCCGAAAGCGCGACCGTCACCCAGCCGGGCGACTTCAGCGTGTCTATTTCCTTGGCCAGCTGATACGTCGAACCATCCCGAGAGAGCGACACGGCAAAGCGCTTCAAGCTGTTCGAGGCGCTCACCCAGGTGTTCCCGCCCGTGTCCACTCGAATCTCGCCGACCGAAACCTCCCGGCCGAGGTCGAGGATGACGTACTCGTCATCCCGCGAGCCGTCGACGATGTTGCTCGAGAGCCACAAGGTATTGGTTTTTCCGTCCGCAACGTAGGGGCGCGGGTAGCTAGGGTTAGCGGTTGAGACCGCCAGAGCGGCCGACCGCGCCAGGTTGTCGGTGAGACTGCCGCGCTCTGCATACTCCCCCAACGGCGCCTCTCGGCTCTGCGTGCGCCCCGGATCGTGAGCAGCTAGGCGCGCATCTCCCAACCGAGCCACGCGCTCCGCCCAATCCGCAAGGCCGGATTCGTTCGTGAAGCGCCGCTGCAAGTCTCGGCGTGCATCAAAGGAGTCCCGGAGCTCGGGCGTCATGTCCTCAAGCTGCGGGGTGTAGCCGCGCAGGCGCGGGTCCTCCAAATACCCTTCTTCGCGCGCCCAGTCGGCCAGGGTCTTGTTTTTCCACCGGCCGAAGACGCCTGCCTTACGCGGGTCAGGGAAATAGCTTTGCAGTTCGGGCCTCGACTCCCAAAGCGCGTACAGGATGTTCTTTTCGCTCACCACATTGCCGCGGAAATCGTAGTCGCGCACCTGCGTGAAGTTCTTCTCCTCGCGCGCGGCCTCATAAATCTGGATCTCATGAATCCTGAACGTGTCGTAGCCCACGGGCACGACCCTCAGCTTCAGGACGCCGGAGGCGGAGAACGCATGATCGCTCCACTCGCGCTTGGTGCCTCCCGTCGAACGGTCCACCACCGGGGTCCACGTTGACCCGTCGGCGGAGACATCGATGCGGTAGCCCGCGCGCCAGTGCTCGGAGGTAAACAGGCGCACGCGAGTGAGATCCACCAGCTTCTTGAAATCGAAGACCAGGGGCTTCTCGGCGTCACTGGGCACGAACACCTCCCCGCTCGTGTCCGTGTTGCCGTCGAAGAGGTAGTTGGAGCGCGTGTCGGTCCGGAACTGAACGTTTTGCCAGTCGGCGCCGGAAATCAAAAGATCGGCCAAGGGATGCAACAAATTGCGCCTGACGCGCACCGTTTCAGGCGCCGTATCGCGCACGTAAGCCCGGCGGATATTGCCAAAAGCGTCGAGCTCGTAGCTAAAGTAGGTCACCTCGCCGGAGTCGGAAATCTGCCGCACTACGCGGCCCAGCGCGTCGCGCACCTCCCCACTGAACGTGGAGGAGAAATCGAGCCCCGGCGTGCCCCGGCTCGATTCCTCATAGGTGCCGACCTGGTTTCCTCGCTCGTCAACCTCGTAGGCGTAGCGCGTGAGACGGCCCTGGCGGTCGACCGACGCCGTCACCTGCCCTTCGCCGACCAGGATACTTCTGGTTTGCGCGGGCGCGTCCTGGAAGCGCGTGGATCTGTCCGCGCCGTTGAAGTGCAGCAAGAGT
>CAZPNG010000039.1:0-2556 GCA_964587845.1 uncultured bacterium
GAAACGCTTCGCTCAGCCCCCCGGCCGTCCTATTTCACCTCTGAGCCGCGCTATGAATATTTTGAGCGCACCGCCTTCAGCGCGAGCCAGTGGCAGCGGCTCAAGCGGCATTGCGAGGAGCGAGCGATTGAGTTCATGTCCTCGCCCTTTTCGGTTGAGGCGGTGGCCATCCTCGAGAAGCTCGGGGTGCGCCGTTACAAGATTCCCTCGGGGGAGGTGACGAACCTCCCGCTCCTCAAAGCGGTCGGCCAAACCCGAAAGCCCGTCCTGCTTTCCTCGGGCATGAGTTCCTGGAGGGAATTGGATGACGCGGTGAACGCGCTCCTGCGCTATCACCGCAAGATCACGGTCTTGCAATGCACCAGTGAGTATCCCTGTCCCTACGAGAAGGTGGGCCTGAATGTCATGCTCCACATGCGGGATCGCTACAAGCTCCCCGTGGGGCTCTCGGACCACACGATCACGCCTTACGCTGCGCTGGCAGCCGTGACTTTGGGGGCAAGCGTCATTGAAA
The DNA here is from genome assembly GCA_964587845.1 of uncultured bacterium. Lineage (GTDB taxonomy): Bacteria > Omnitrophota > Omnitrophia > Omnitrophales > CAZPNG01 > CAZPNG01. Next base: position 515 of record CAZPNG010000039.1, read on the forward strand.
AACACTTCACGTTGAGCCGCAAGATGTACGGCAGCGACGCCAAGCACTCCCTTGAGCCGCAGGACTTCCGTGCGATGGTCGAGGGGATCAGGGCCGTTGAAAGGCTGCGCTCTTCAAAGGTCGATAAGAACGATGTGGGGCGGTTCCGGCGCATGAAAACCACCTTCGAAAAGAGCTTGGTCACGCTCACCCCCATTGCGAGGGGGACGGTTATCACGCGCCGGATGATCGGCGTCAAGAAACCCGGCACCGGCTTGCCTCCCAAGAACTATGACCAGGTCATCGGGCGGCGGGCCCGGCGCTCCCTGGCCGCTGACCGGGTCTTGAGGCGGCAGGATGTGGACTGGGCGACCCGGAGGCTCAGCGCATGAAAGTGGTTTTGCTGACCAGCACGTTTCTTCGCCATCAGTTCGTGGCAAATTTTCTATCCGAACGGGCCGATCTGGTGGGCCTCTGGCAGGAGAAGAAATCATTCCAGCCTCAGGCTCTTGTGCGAAGCGAGGAGGACCGAAAGGTGATCGAGGGGCATTTCGAAGCGCGCGAACGCTCGGAAGACCATTATTTTCGCAAGGAGCGGGAGGTGAGACTTGCCCGGGGAACCGTTCATCGGCTGCTCGCGGCTGGAGAAATCAATGAACAGGCGGAAGTCTCGAAGATGGCGGACCTCAAGCCCGATGTGGTCTTGGTCTTCGGCACCGGGCTCTTGAAAGATGCAACCCTGCAGGCCTTCGGCGGCAGGATCCTGAATCTTCACTTGGGGCTGTCACCCTACTATCGGGGGTCGGGGACTAATTTTTGGCCCCTTGTGAACTGCGAGCCCGAATATGTCGGGGCCACGGTCCACTACGTGAATGGGGGAATTGATTCGGGGGACATCGTGGCTCACGTCAGGCCTTGGATCGAGGCCGGCGACGGACCTCACGACCTGGGCAATAAAGCCATTCTGGAGGCGGCTCCCGTCCTGCTGAGAGCTGCTGAAGCTCGCCTCGAGGGTGAAATTCGCAGGATGCCTCAGACCGAGAAGGGGCGGCTGTATCAACGCAAGGACTTCAACGCGGACGCAGTGAGGCGGCTTTACCGCAATTTTGAATCGGGCATGATCGAAGAGTACCTCAAGCAGAAGACCGAGCGCGACCGCGCGCTGAAGGTGGTCACCCTGGAGGCCCCCCATGCGTAAGGTCTGCGTGGTGGTTTGCTCCCGCGCCAATTACGGCAGCATCAAATCGGTGCTGCGGGCTGTCCAGGCGCACCCGGACCTTAAGCTCCAGCTCATCGTGGGCGGCTCGGCCCTCCTGGACCGCTTCGGGTCCGTGGTGGACGTCGTGGAGCGCGACGGCTTCACGCCAGATGCCAAGGTCCACATGATCATCGAGGGAGAAACGCCCGAGTCGATGGCCAAGTCGACGGGGCTCGGGCTCCTGGAGCTGCCCACCCTTTTTTCCCAGCTTCGCCCGGACATCGTGGTGAGCGTGGGGGACCGTTTTGAAACCATCGCCACGGCCATCGCGGCCGCCTACATGAACCTGCCGGTGGCTCACACGATGGGTGGAGAGGTCTCGGGGACAATCGATGAGAGCGTGCGGCACGCGGTGACCAAGTTGTCCCACATTCACTTTCCGGCCAATCAGGGGGCGGCGGAAAGAATCGTTAAGATGGGCGAGGACCCCGCGAGCGTCCACGTGGTGGGATGCCCGCGCATCGACCTGGCCATCGAAGTCCTCGCTTCCGCGAACGGCATCCCGAACGCCCAGGGGGTGGCGGCCGAGGGAGTGGGCGGCGAGATCGATTTAGAGAAGCCGTTTCTGCTCGTGGCTCAACATCCCGTGACGACCGAGTATGGGCAGGGAGAAGCTCAGATTCAGGAGACCCTTCGAGCGCTCGAGGCGCTCGCGATGCCCACGATCATGCTATGGCCGAACGTGGACGCGGGCTCTGAAGACATCAGTCGAGGCATGCGGAAGTTCCGGGAGCACCACAACCCTTCCTTCATTCGGTTCTACAAGAACTTTCCGGTTGAGGTTTTCCTGGCCCTGATGATGCGC
>CAZPNG010000040.1:0-3296 GCA_964587845.1 uncultured bacterium
CGCGCGCTGGGCCTGCACAGACGCAATCGTGTCGCGCACGAGAACGGCCAGCCGCTGTTGGGCGAGTTCCGCCCTCTTCCTGCCTTCCGGTTCAACGGCGGCAGGCCGGGGGGCCGAGGGCTCGGGCAAGGTTCCGTACAAACCCTTCGCGATCGCCTGCGCCGCGTCCTGGAAGGGGCCCATCGCCATCCCCATGTTCTCGCGAACTGAAGCGCCGGCAAGGGGGGCGAGGACAGCCGTCTCGAGGGAGGTTTCAAGCTGGCCCACCCAAGTGTTCCATTTGTGATGGAAGGCGTCGAAGGCCGGTGTTGGAGCCGGCGGAATGGCGGCCGCCAGCCACGCGAAACGATTCATGTTTTCCACAAAATCGAGGGCCGCCTTGCCGTCAATCCCCCCTCCAAGTTCCATAAAGCTGCGAGGTTGAAGGAACACGTTGGTCTCCGCCGCGCCCGCCGTATGACTGGCTTGAAAAGCCGCGGGCGCCTCGGTCGATCGAAAGACAGAGGGAAACTGCCCCGTCGGAAAATAGGGCTTCTCCTGTCCCTGAAAATATAAGGCCAGAGCGAGCTCGGCAAAATCGGGATGCGGCTCCATGCGCAGGGCGAAGTACCCCCCCCCGGCCTGCGCCGTCGTGATGCCGCGCTCCTGAGGGAGAAAGATGTGGAGAAAGAAGCGCTCCTGGGTGCTCGGGTAACCCCACGGCGTCAAGACCTGCAGGATGGCGGGCCCGGCCTGCACCACCGGTGTGGACGAGTCAATCCCGCTTGCAAGGATCGTGGCTGTGCTCACAATTTCATCGGGGCGATCCGCGACGAAAGGAATTTTAATCCGAACTTGAGGCAGCCCCATGGCCCGGTCGAGCGCCTCGATCCGCGCCATGTGCCTGGCGAACATTCCCACTTCAACGGCGAAAGCAAGCGTCTCCTCCGCCGGCGCATCGGACTCGTAAAGGCCCGCCATCTCGGAGATCAACATGCCGCGCACAAGAGCCCGGCCCGCAGGCGAGAGCCCGGCGTATGCGGCTCCCTCCTTCACATGGGTCCGCCAGGTTTCTCCAAGGGATTCAACCCTGGGCCAGGTGAAGACCGCCGGGTAGCCGAGGGTGGCCGGGGTCATCGTCGAGGCGTCGAGCGCGCTCGCGTATCCACCCGCTTCTGCGAGAGCGATCAAGGTCTTATGCGCAGCGCTGCGAACGATCCATTCCTCCGGACCCCCGCCCTCGCGGCCTTTAAAATTTTCCAGGCTGAAGAAAACGATATTGGAAGCCTGCTCGTGCAGAGTGTCCTCAAACAACCCGCGATCGAGGAAGGCCGTGAAAAGCTCCTGGGCATGCCAGCGGAGCGTGGCATCCGGCACGTCCAGGGCCGGGACGAGCAGCGTGACAAGTTTTTGCTGCTGGCGGGCGAGTGCTTCCAAGTCGCGCGCCGGAAGCGCACTCCAGTCATACAGCGTGCGCGCCGAGTCTATAAATCGATCGCGGCTGCGGGTGTCAAGGGACCTCGCTTCGCTCGGCCACTCGCCCGGGGCCTGAACCCCGGGCGAGTACTGCGGCTGAGGCCCCCGGGCAAGCCCGGGGCCCGAGCCGCTGTCGAGCGCATCGAGCACCGCGCCAACTTCCTCGGGCGTGGGGACGCTGCGGGCGGCAGCGTGTTTGGGCGAGGAAAGCCGCTTTGCGACGGCCGCCTTCAATCCGGCAAACGCTTGGCCTTCAGGCAAACCTGCCTTGATGTCCCGCAAGAAGGCGGGCGCGAACTCGTAAGCCAGGGCCATCTCTTGATCCCGGGTCAGACGCCGCGTCAGGTTGGGGGGCGCTTGCCGGGCGGCCTCGTAGGCCTTCTGGAACGCATAGCCCGCCAGCACCCCGCCGTAAATCCGCTCCCTCATGGTGAACTGCCGCATCCCGGAGCGGAAAAGACCCGGACGGCCCACGGCAACTTCCAGGTTCGTCAAATGGAAGAAGTACCCTTCGTGATGCGCTTCGGCTCCGATGCTTTCAGCGAGCTCGCCCGCGCGGTCAAGCAAAGTCCGCTTGGCCTCCTGCCTGCTGAGCTTGCGCTTGGCAAGCTGCATGCCTTCCAGGAACGGCTTGTGGATTCCTCGGACCATCTCGCGCAGGAACTCCTGATCGCGGGTCGGCTGCGCCCGGCCTTCCTGCCGCCCAATGAGAGCAAGCGCCAAGGTGCCGGCGGACGCATCCATCAGGTCGCGGATGATTCTGCGGGCGCCGGACCTTTTCCCCTCACTTGAGTTTTCAAGCAACTCCAAATCCGAAAGCCAAAGGAGTGCAGAGGTGAAATGCGGATCAAAGTCAAAGGGCTCGAGCATTCCAGCCAGCATGGCGACCGCCATGCTCGGCTCAATATCCCTCCCGATCAGGATCACCGGATTGTCCGGCCGGCGGCGCAAGAGGGCTGTGTCCCCAGGCCCCGGCAGGCTTCGGATGGCTAGGAAAATGGGCAGACCCACGAGCGCGAGAATTCCTATCCCCAGCGTCACGATCCCGACGGCGGCGAGCCAGGGAGAAGCCGGCAGAAACCAAAAAGCCAAGGAGGCAGCCGCCAGCAGCACGCCCGCGATGCGGATGGCGCGCCAATGACGGCTTATCTGAATCGCCAAGGCACTGCGGAACTGGGCGGGACGCACGATTTTCTTAAAGTCATCCAGGACATCCTGCTTCTCAGCTTTGAACTGTTCCGGGCTCACGTAGCGCAGAATGTATTTCTCCACGGCCCGCTCGAGTTCGCGCTTGCGCTCCGCATGGCTCTTTCGCCCAGGCCCAACGCGCGCGGCGGCCTGCCTCAAAAGGTACCTGGTACCTTTTGTACGGCCCGCCGAGCTGCGGACCGTGCGGGTAAAGAAGGGAGAAACATCGCGCCACACGGTTGCGGCAAGCTTGTGGTGATCCTCCGCGCTCTCAAAGTCGGCCCCGTGAACGTAGCCGAGCACCCGGGGCGGATTTTTCATGGCGCTTTCAGGGTCCAGCGCGAAGGACACGTTGGGCTGAATATCGGGCAGCGTGAGGGGTCTTGCCTGGGGCTCCACCGGTTCCCCCGTGGCGCGTTCCAGCCGCACGATCGCGCGCACCACGCCGACCCGCATATCGCCGGGCGCCTGACGCTTTCGGTAGGAATCGCGGGCCGCCCAAGAAGCAGTTCGGCCAATGCCTTCGGCAAGCGGTCCCGCCAGCAAGTGGCCCGGAATCTTGATCAGCACCACATTGTCGTCGCCGGAGAACGTGAGCGGGGCGGCGCCGGGGATGCCGTGCGCCTCAGATCCGGCGAGCGCAATCGACAGGA
>CAZPNG010000041.1:0-4170 GCA_964587845.1 uncultured bacterium
CCTCGAGATTGCCGGTCTTCTCACCCATCATGACCACGCGCGTCAGGAACGGCGGAAACAGCGCGTTTTCCGCAAGCGTCTCCGACAGCGTGCGCCCCGCGAGCACCCCTTCCCGGACATTGACGACGGCTTTTTCGATGACGCGGTTTGCCACCACCTTCGCGCTCACCTTCAGCGCCTCCGGCAAAACCACGCCGCTTGCATACAACGTCTGCAGGATGACCGCAAAGCGCGCGATGGCCACCTTGCGGAAAAGATCACCGAAGACCGGCAGCCCGAGCTTGAATCCGTCGATGACCGCTCGCCCCGCGGGGGTCTTGCCGTAGAGGTGAACCGCCACCCAGAAGGCTGCAGCCCCCGCGGCGAGGAAAAGACCGTACTGTTGGGAAAAGGAGCTCACCGCGAGGATCACGCGCGTGGGCAAAGGCAGCGGCGTGTTGAAGCTGGTGAAGAGCCGCGCCATGCGCGGCACCACGAGCGTCACCATGAGAACGAAAGCCACCGCCAGGACGCACAAGACCACAATGGGGTAACGAATCGCGTTCTTGATGGCCATGCGGGTATCGATGTCGCGCTCCAGGGTGGCCGCCAGCCGCGCCAGGACCTCGTCGAGGCGCCCGGCCTGCTCGCCTGCCCGCACGCTCATGCAGTAGTACTCCGAAAAAACCGCCGGATGCTTTTCCATCGCCTCGGAAACCTTGTTGCCGGCCGTGATGTCGGCCACCATCGTTTCGAGCGTGCGCCGAAAGAGGGGCGCCTTGACCGCAGCCGCGAGGTCGGAAAGCCCGCCCACGATGGGTACCCCCGAACGCACCAGACTCAAGAGGTCGCGCGAGAAAACAAGCACGTCCTCGTCCCGCACCGCCTTACCGAACGTCCAATTCAACCCCGCTCGCTCCTGAGTGGGCGCCAGGCGGGCCGGGCGCTCGCGCCTGACGGCTCCGGCCGTAGGAACCACGGCGATGGGCCTCATCCCTTCGGACTGGAGGTCTTTCAAAAGCGCGGACCGGCTCGCCGCCTCCCGCTCCCCTGTGATGATGTTGCCGGCCCGGTCGCGGATTTTGAACTGAAAGTTCATGGCTTTACACGCACCACTTGACGACTTCCTCGATGCTCACGATGCCTGCCTCTACCTTATCGAACGCGTCCTCCAGCAAGTTCTTAAAGCCGCCCTTGCGGGCTTCCTGCTCGATGTCGGAGCTGGAAGCGTTCGTCATGATCTTTTTCTGAATCGCTTCGTTGAGTTGCAGCATCTCGAAAATGCCGACCCGCCCCTTAGTGCCCGTGTGCTGGCAATGCCGGCAGCCCTTCCCCTTGAAGCACCGCGTGAGCCCCCGGCCCGTCGGGACCTTGAGCGCCTGCACGGTGACGGCCGAGGGCTTGTCCTCCACCCTGCACTTCTCGCAAATGCGCCGCACCAGGCGTTGCGAGATGACGCCGAGAAGAGAGGATGCGATGAGGAACGGCTCAATCTTCATGTCAGCCAGGCGCGTCACCACGCTGGCCGCATTGTTCGTGTGCAGCGTGCTGAACACCAGGTGGCCTGTGAGCGCCGCCTGGATCGCGATCTCGGCCGTCTCGCGGTCTCGGATTTCCCCCACCATGATGACGTCGGGGTCCTGGCGCAGCATGGAGCGCAGGGCCGTGGCGAACGTCAAGCCCGCTTTCACGTTCACGGGAATCTGCCGGATCATGGGCAGTTTGTACTCCACGGGGTCCTCGATCGTCACGATGTTGCGCTCCACCGTGTTGATCATGTTCATCGCGGCGTACAGAGTGGTCGTCTTGCCCGATCCCGTCGGGCCGGTCTCGAGGATCATCCCGTAGGGCCGGTGGATCAAGCCCTCAAAGATCTTCTGCATCTCAGAGGAGAACCCCAGGCTCGGAAGGTCCAGGACCGCGCTCGAGTCCTTGAGCAGCCGGATCACCAGATTCTCCCCGTACACCGTGGGCACCGAGGAAACACGCATGTCCACTTGGTTGTCGTACAACTTCATTTTGATGCGTCCGTCCTGCGGAAGCCGGTTCTCGGCAATGTCCATCTCTGCAAGAATCTTGATGCGCGTGATGATTTCCGACTCTAGCTCCTTGGGTGGGGCTGCGGCCTCATGCAGGACCCCATCCACCCGGTAGCGCACCCGCAGCATCTTCTCCTCGGGCTCAATATGGATGTCGCTCGCGCCCTCCTCATACGCCTGCCGAATCAACAGATCGACCAACTCCACCACCGACGTGCCCCCGGCAGCCGAGCCCGTCGCCCGCCCGCCGCCGGACCGTGCCTTCGGGTCCACCCGGCTTCGCAGACGCCGCTCCTTGCTGAGACTCTCCAACAATTGCGTCACCGCAGTCGCGGATCCATAATGTTCCTTCAGCGCTCCCTCAATATCCTCCGCGGGGGCCAGGCAGACGTCTATTTCACAACCACTCTTCTGTCTCAGGTGATCGATCGCTGATACATCGGTGGGGTTTTCCATGGCGACAGTCAGCGTATGTTCGATTTTGAACAAGGGCATCGCTTTGTAACGGTGAGCGAGATCTGCAGGGACCGCGCGCAAAGCATCCGCGGAGACTTCAAAATTGGCGACGTCCATGTACGGAACTCCGTACACCTCGGCAAGGGCCTCGTAGACCTTGCCGCGAGCCGCCATCCCCGCTTCCGCGACGTATCGCGGAAGGGGCACTCCCTTCTCATCTGCCTTGATGCTCGCTTGGGAAAGCTGATCAGCCGTCAGGAGCCCCGAACTGATCATCTTTTGACCCCAGGCAGCCGCTTCTTGACCCACCGACTGTGTCCTCCAACCACCTAACCTGTGTTTCTATATTACGGCAACCGGTTTCCTGCTCCGCACAGCCCTTCAGGATGCTGAGCCTGCAGACTTAGTACTCCATATAAATAATATCCATTTTTATCTATTTTGTCAAATCTCATATCAAAAACGAACTACGCCGCCCAGCCTTCCCGATGGCCCGCTGTCTTTAAAAACCCCGCAGATTCGCGCGCTCGCCCGAGTGTATAATGCCGCCTCGGAACTCGGAAATGAGCCTCTTCTCACTCGCCGTCATCGTTTGCGCCATCTTCCTGGCCGCCTATCTGGCTTACGGCCGAATCCTCTCCCGCCACTTCGATCTTCAAAAGGACCGCCCGACTCCGGCCCATCAGGTCAACGACGGCATCGACTTCGTCCCCACGAAGCGCGGTTTCCTCCTGGGCCAGCATTTCTCCGCCATTGCAGCCGCCGGCCCCATCGTGGGCCCCATTCTGGCGGCGCTCTGGTTCGGCTGGCTTCCGGTCCTCTTATGGATTATCGCCGGCGCCATTTTCTTCGGCGCCACCCACGATTTCTCCGCGATGGTTGGATCGATCCGCCACCGCGCCGGTTCGGTCGTGGAGATGGTCAAGGAGCACATCGGCCGCAGGGGCTACGTGCTTTTTCTCCTATTTGTATGGCTCTCGCTGTTGTACGTCATCACGGCGTTCACGGACCTCACCTCCGGCTCCTTCGTGGATCCGGAACTCGGTGGCGGGGTCGCAACTTCCTCGATCGTGTACCTGGGGATCGGGCTGGCCATGGGATTCGCGCTGCGCCGGTGGAAGGGGTCCCTCGCGGTGAGCACGCTGATTTTCGTTCCGCTGGTCGGCCTCGCCATCTGGTACGGTTCTTCGATTCCGATACGGCTGCCTGCGCTCGGGCCCCTCTCGCCTCAGCAGCTTTGGAACATCCTGCTTTTGGCGTACTGCTTCCTTGCGTCCATCGTGCCCGTCTGGACACTGCTTCAGCCGCGCGGATATCTGGGCGGATTCTTTCTCTACGGAACTCTGGCCGCCGGGATCATCGGCCTTTTTCTGGGGGGTGAAAAAATTCAATACCCTGCCTTCGTGGGATTCACGAGCGCAAAAGGGGTGCCGCTCTTTCCCCTGCTCTTCGTGACCGTCGCCTGCGGCGCCTGCTCGGGATTCCACGGCATCGTGAGTTCCGGTACCACTTCCAAGCAGATCGACCGCGAAACGGACTGCCGCCTGGTGGGCTACGGCGGCATGCTGCTCGAGGGCGTGGTCGCGGTGCTGTCGCTCGCGACCGTGATGGTGTTCGCGCGGCCGGAAGTTTGGGCGATGGGATCGCCTGACCGCATCTATGCGGAGGGCCTGAGCCGCTTCGTGAGCCATCTAGG
>CAZPNG010000042.1:0-4040 GCA_964587845.1 uncultured bacterium
GATCACGCAACCTCCTGCGCCGCAGATCCCGGCTCCCGCGCCCGTGAAGGTGAAGAAGCGCCGGGACGACCCGGTGAGCTTTTTTGTCGGCTTTGTCAAGCACCTCTTCGGAAAAGATGATGACGACCGCCCCGACGTCTACTAAAATACGACCGTCCTCGCCATGACCCGCAAGGAGTTGCGTGCCCGCCTGCTCAAGCTCGTGCGCGAACGCGTTCCGGTCAAGCTTGATCAGGAGGTGACGCTCGCCTCCGGCAAGAAGAGCAGCCGGTATTTCGACGGCAAGCAGATCACCCTCGACGGCGAGGGCATGGACTTGATGGCCCGGCTCGTCTGCGAGACGGTGCCGGTTCAATCGATCGACGCCGTCGGCGGCTTGACGCTCGGCGCCGATCCCATCGCCTCGGCCGTGGCGGTCGTGGCTTTCCGGGACCACGGCAAGAAACTCACCGCTTTCATCGTTCGCAAGGATCAAAAGATTCACGGCCTCGGGAAGTTGATCGAAGGACCCGCCCTGCGGAAGGGCTCACGGGTCGTCGTGGTGGACGACGTCTTAACGACGGGGGGATCCGCGAAGAAAGCCATCGCGGCCCTCGAAGCGGCAGGCCACAAGGTCGTTGGAGTGGTCGCGCTGCTCGACCGTGGGGAAGGAGCCCGCCAAGCGCTCAGCGCTTACAGCTACACTCCCCTCTTTGAGGTAAGCGACGTCGCGTAGTTTTTTTAAGCGCCGCCTCGTGAGCCGTACGGACTTATGCCTGGATTAAAAATACTCGAACCGGAAGTCGCGACCATTCGGCGCGTGCCCGCGCGCAAGATTTTTCTCATCAGCGCGGCGGCGTTCGTCCTGTGGGCTTTGATTGCCGGCGGCGTCTTCCTCGTCACCGCTCTCCGCGGCGGCCTTTTCTTCGAAGTGAAGTCCGTCGAGGGCAAGGTTCTTGTGATGCCGCAGGGGCGCGAGCGGGGCTCCCCTGCCGAGCCCGGCCGCGTGCTTCGGCCCGGCGAGCGCCTCTGGTCCGACAAGGCGAGCGGCGCAGTCCTCCACATTCCGGGGCTCCTCCAGGCCCGTGTGAAAGAGAACTCCGAGATTTCCGCTGTTTCCCCCGGCTTCTTGAAGAAGCGGCGCGATGTGCGCCTGGAGTTGAAAGAGGGGACCCTGCTCGCCGCCACGGGAAAAGACTTCAAGGGTAACACTTTCGAAGTTTCTGCGCCCCAGGCCATTATGGCGGTGCGCGGCACCGGTTTTCGTGTCGAGGCAACCGGCGGGCCGGAAGGGGAGACCTGGCTGGGCGTGCTGCGCGGGGAAGTGGCCATGAAGGACAAGCGCTCGGGGCGCGAGCGTTCGGTAAGAGCGATGGAGCAGTCGCGCGCGACCCCCCTGCGGGGCGTCGCCGAGCCGCAGCGAGTCTCCTATGAACAGTGGCGCCGGCTGGTCGAGGTCTACGATCTGTACGAAGAAAACCCGCTCGACCAACGCAGGCAGGAAGACCTCTCGCGCCGGGCCGGCAACCTCTTTCTGAAGGCGAGTGACCACGCCACGTTTTATTCGCCGGGATGGGGGTTCTGCGAGCGCGAGTTTGTGGAAGAGCCCGGCGGGCGGGTGATCCTTGTGCTCGACTATGACGTGACGCCGCCCGGCTCATTTGCCGGGCTGTACATCAAGACGCGGGACTTGAACCTGGCGAGCGCCGGCACCCTGTCGATGCGCGTGAAGGGCGACGGTGAGGCGGGCTTCCCCCGGGGGTTCCGCGTCGAGTTTAAATCCAAGGGTGTGAAGGTGGCGAGCGAGATCGTGTGGGGCGTCACAACTGACTGGAAAGAATTCCGCTTTCCTCTGAAATCCTCAGAGTCCGTGCCGATCTCTGAAATCACCCTGGTCTTCCTGCACGACCCATCGGGCCGCGGCCTCTCAGGCCGCGTCTTCATCTCCGACCTCTCCCTCTCTTAAATCCAAAGGGGCCGGGGCCCTTTTTGACCGAAAGTGCCACCCCTGCGAGACCCGGGGTGGCACCCTTTGCTGAAAAGGGCCCCGGCCCCTTTGGATTTAGACGATTGGGATGTCCGAGGCCTGCGCCATCGCGGCCATCTCTTCCTCGAGAGCGGCGCGCACGGTGGGGGTGGCGGGGCCCATCGGAATGTCGAGCGCCTGGCCTTGAGCCACGGTGTGACTCGCGCCTGAAGCTTTCACCGTCACCTCCACCGACCCCTCCCGAACCGCCAGGGTCGTTGCGGGCGCTCCCGCCGCCGCATCCACGCGCCCCCAGAACTGCGTGCCGCGCACTGCGGCGATCGCGGTGGGGGTCTCAAGTCTAAACGCTGATCCCGGGGGCAAGTCTTTCAAGTTGAGCACCACGTTTCCAGTCGCCACCGTCACGGACATCGAGGCCTGCTCCACGCCCGTGAGGGAGGCCTCGGTTGCGCCCAGAAACCGGGCGCCTGCGAGGCCGTTGGCCGAAATGTCCATCTGGCCGTCCGGGCCGGTCTTCAGGGAGTCTCCGGGCTCGAGGGCGAGGCCGGCCGACGCGGCTTGGCTCTTGCCGCCGCGCACGACTTCGGCCGTGCCCGACACAGCGGTCACTTGTGCCATCGATTGCGCAAGGGCGGGTGAGGCCATGACCAGAAGCAAACTCAAAACGATCGCGGTCTGTTTCACGAGATCCTCCTATCGGTAGGTTCTGAGGTAGCGGCGCGTAAGCGCCACGAGAAATAGCGGCGCGAGCATGACGCCGCTCAAAGCTTCGAGCGACGCAAAGACGCGCGTCCAGCCGGACGGCAGGTAATCGCCGAATCCGACGGTTGTGAAGGTGATCACGCTCATGTACAAACTTTCCAAAAAAGAAACCGGGCGAATCGCGCCGCCCACCAGGATGAGTCCCGAGAATCGGTAGATGACGGCGCAGGCGACGATCAAGCAGAACGCCGTGGCAAAGGTCCGGGCCGGCCGCTCGCCGTAGCCCCACACGAACCGGTTGACGATGTTTAAACCCCAACGGGCCAGAGCCGCCACCCGTTCGCTCCAGCCCACGTCCGCGACCGAGAGCGCCTCCTCCTCAAGCTTGCCGCTCACAAAGAGGTGCCAGGCCATGTCGCCGTCGGCGCGCTTGGAAGTATAGAAGCAGGCCGAGTATTTTCCCGCGTCGCCCTCCTGTTCATAGAGTGCGGCCGCATCGGCGTACAGCCGGCGGGCGTAGTCGAAGTGCTTGCCCTTGACCGCCTGCTCGGCCGCGCGCTCCGTGCGTGTGGCGGCATTGGCGAGCGACTGCCAGCCCGTGCGGATGTTCCAGCAGGTGGCCGCCGATGCGTAGCAGACCGCGGCCTTCAAGTGCTCGCCCGCATCCCGGTAGAGGGCCGCCGCGCGGTCGAAAGCGGAGAAAGCGTCCTCAATGCGGCCTTCAGTACGCAGCGTGTGGGCCTCGCGTTCGAGCCCCACGGCTTGGTGGATGGATTGGGAAGCAGGTTCGGGGGTGACCGTCTTGTCCATGAGTGGAGGATACTGTTCCCCAACGCGGCCCAAAAGTCAATAGAGAGGGACCGCTTCTCAAGGGCCTATAAGCGCAAGTTACTGTAAATAAACGACTTGCGAACGAAGAGATCTCTCGGGCCGCCTTGCATATCAGCCCATCGGCAGGTATCCTTTTGTAAGTCCTTTGTCCACGGGTAGATGAACAAATCCAATAGGGGTCTGACCCCTTTTCGGGCAAAAGTGCCACCCCTGAGGGCACGGTCTGTCCGGAGGGGTGGCACTTTCCGGCAAAAAGGGGTCAGACCCCTGTGGGTTGGCGAGGGCGAAAACTTATGATGCGGAGCTTTGAACGGCACAAGTCGCTGAAACTTCTGGCCTGGGGGATGGCCTTTGTCTTTTTCTGCCAATCCTCCCTCGGCGCGCAGCCCGTCTTGCTGCGCGAGCCCGCGCTTGCCGCATGGCCGGCCCTGCGCGTTCCGGAGGCAATGGCCACCGTCGACGCCGCTTACTCGGGCTCGCGCGCCCATGTCGTGATCCTCCGCGAAGCGCACGCCGACCCGTCAGCTCAAGAGCGGATCGT
>CAZPNG010000043.1:0-5863 GCA_964587845.1 uncultured bacterium
GCGGGGCTCCTCGCAATGACTCTTGGGGTCATGGCGAGGCCGAACTCCGAGGCGGCCGAAGCCATCTCGCATCCAGAAAAAGCAGCATTTGGGGCGGGAACAGGAACAAGAAAATCGTGGGGACGTGCAGCGTCCATACCAGCAGGACATGGAAGAACCACCCGACCGCGACGGCCCATGCCCGGGTGCGCCTGATGAACCACAGCATGGGCAGGGTCATCTCCACCGCAATCACACTCAATCCAATCCAATAACAGAGCGCTTCCTGCCCCGCGAGGAAGGGCCGCAGCGCGAACTCCTTCACCACGCTTCCCTCCGGTTCATTCATCAGGTACCAGAAGGGATTGGCCGTGAGCCAGTTGCCGTGGGGCGAGATTTTCCCCAGGGCCGTGTAAAAGAACGTGCTCGCCATCTGAAACTGCAGAAGGCGCTGAACGAAGAAGGGCTTGGGGCGCTTCACGCCCCAGAAGTCCTTGCGGAGCGCCGCATCCACCGACAGCGCGCCGCCCGGATAGGGTGTCACGACCATAAGGAACAAAGTCACGAGCAGGATGTCCCAGGACAGCGTGCCGATGTGCAGGGAATTGAGCGCGTAGAAGTAGTAGCAACTGAGCATCATCAGGATGCCCGAAAGCTGCGTCAGGAACCCGATGAGGAAGAGAAAACACGCCGCGCAGAAGAGGGCCACGAACGCGAGCACCACGCCGTCGGGACTTTTGTCGACCCAATCGATCACCGGCTGTGTAAAAAAGGAGAGGTTCTTTTCCTTGAATGCGGTGGCAAGATAATTGTCTTCGAGCTGGAAGAACGTGGGAATGACGTGCAGGCCGGTCGTGGCGGCCACCGCGATGCGAAACAACCCCAGCAACGTCGTGGGGCGATCTTCGAGGAACAAGCGGCGCCAGGTCTTCAGCATGTGTAGGCCAATTGGTAGAGCTTTTCGCCCTTGTTCTTGATCACGGACGGCCAGATCGCGTGCGCCACCGCAAAGCGATCGTAGCGGGAAAACTTGCGCGCGAGGTAGCCGCAGAACTGCGGCGCGCTGTCGCGATCGAGCACCGAGAGCAGGATGTTGCGCCGGATGTTGTCGTAGCCCACCCAGCGTGTCTCGAAGATGTCGTGCGGGTCCAGCAGCGTGGGGCCCGCGCTCCCGATGCCGTAGACCTCGGCGCGCGAGGTGGTTTCGCCCACGTTGTAAAACATGATCCAGCCGGCGGGCGGAAACAGGAACTTGAGTTTGGCGAGCTCGCGGCCCGCCATCGGGCTCAAATAGAAGAGGCGGGTGGACTCGTAATGGAAGGCCAGGGTCCAGAGAATGACGAAGATGCTGATCGCGGCGTTGCGCAGCCGGCTCATCGGTCGCTATAATGCCTGTGGGTTGGAGGCATCTTAGCATGAAACGCATGGGGTGGCGAATCCTGCTCTTCTTGATGGCGCTTGCGCAGCCCTGCGCGGCGGGGCAGCCCTCCTACGTGGCCGGCCAGTTTTATCCGGATCAAGCGTCTGAGCTCGCCCCGATGGTGGAGTTTTACCTCGGGGCACCCCGCCCGGGAGGCGAGCCGCCGCAAGCGCTCGTGGTGCCTCACGCGGGCTACCCTTTTTCGGGCCGTGTTGCGGGCGCCGGATTTCGCGAAGTCGCGGGCTCGGACATCCGGGTCGTCATCCTCGTGGGCTTGGCGCACCGCTATCCCGTGGTGGCTGCAGCCATCGACCCTTCAGGGAGTTTCGAGACGCCCTTCGGGCCGGTCGAGGTCGACACCGCCACCGCCCAACGTCTGCTGGCTTCCACATCTCTCATCCAAGCCCAGCCGGAAGCGTTCGCGGGCGAGCACTCGGTCGAAGTCGAGCTGCCGTTTCTGCAGAAGGCGTTATCTTCCTTTAAAATCGTTCCGATGCTCATGCAAGATCCCGATCTTGAAGAGGCGAAGATCATCGGGGGAGCCCTCGCCGCCGCCGTCAGGGACAATGAGGCGCGCGGCGTGCGAACCTTGCTCGTGGCATCGACCGATCTGTCACATTTCCCCAGGGACGTCGACGCCCGGCGCTCCGATGAGGCGGTCCTCAAGCACATCGCTGCTGTCGACCCCGAGGGCTTGTTCCAGGAGGCGAAAGCCCAGCTTGCGAAGGAGATCTCCAACCTCGAGACCGCGATTTGCGGACAGGCAGGCACGCTGGCGGTGCTTTACGCGGCCCGCGCCTTGGGGGCGACGTCGGGGCGGATCGTGGACCGGGCCACGTCTGCAGACGCGCTCTCCGGAGACATGGAGCGTGTGGTGGGCTACGGGGCGGTGGCCATTGACCGGCCTCGCGCCGAGGCGAGCGCAAAGGCGCAGCCGGGGACGGCCCAGGCGGCCGGTCCGATGACCGCAGAGCAGGAAGCGAAACTGCTGGCAGACGCGCGCCGCTCGCTCGCCGAGTTCTTGAAAGCCGGCACTCCGCCGGCCTTCGAGCCGTCCGATGAGCCCGCGCTGCGGGAGCCGGCGGCCGTATTCGTGACGCTGAAGAAAAACGGCGATCTTCGGGGCTGCATCGGCACGACCGTGCCCACGATGCCTCTCGAGGAGGCGGTGCGCCAGTATGCGATCGCCGCCGGCACGCAGGACCCGCGATTTCCGCGCGTCACCTCTGAAGAATTGGAAGCGCTCTCGCTTGAGATTTCCATTCTCTCGCCGCCGCACCGCGTCTCCGGCCCAGGGGAGATTCGCCCCGGAGAGGACGGCGTGGTGCTCATTCGGGGCGAGCAGTCAGGGCTTTTTCTTCCCCAAGTGTGGCATGAAACGGGTTGGGCGATCGAGCAGTTCTTAAGCGAACTCGCCGGCCAGAAAGCCGGCCTTCCGCCCGACGCTTGGAAGGACCCCGCCACGCAGCTTTACACCTTCACCGTCCACGCCTTTGAGGACCACGGCTAATCAGCCGCCGGCTCGGGCTACGGTGCCTCTTCAAGGACAACGTCGGCAGAGGTCGACTCGGCGGTGACCGTTCGCACGATCTTCACGGCGCCTTCCTTCAGGTCGCCCCTCCTGCCATGCACGGAGAGCGAAGTCGCGTTACCCAATGACGTGGGTGTGCTCCGGTCTCGGCTCCGAGGCGCGCTTCAAAAGCCTGACCGATCTGATCCCGTTCAATAAACCTACCGGTTACCTCCCTGACTCAACCGTTTAACCACGTCCGAGTGCCACCTGGCGTGAATCCGGAGACTGCTGCGCAAAAGGGTGGCAGCATTTGGTTGAGCGCTCCTAGCGGGCCAATAGACAGCTACCCGGGGATGAAGGTGCGTTCACAGCTGCATATTTGGAGGCGTCGTGACCCGATCAGCTTCAGTCTTCAAGCGTCCGAGGCGAATTTCTTTACTCGCGCTGTCCCTGTTCGCAGTCCTGGGCGTCCCCCCGTCGCTTTGGGCAGGCGAGCCCCGCTGGGTCGAGGGCCAAGCACTCGTGGTCTTCCCGAGCGGAACGCAGCTCCGAACCGCCGCTTCCGCGCCCGTATCGGCTGCGTTTGCAGCCGCCGGTCTTCCTTCAGGGGCAGCCAATGCTCTCGCAGGCGTCACCTCCATACAGCCCCTCTCCAAGAGGCAGAGTGCGGGGACGGCAGCCAGCGTTTCAGCGGCTGCGACGCCGGGTTCCTCAGCCGGCGGGCCGGACAACGCGTTCGAGCGAACAGCCCTTGTGACGTTTAGCCCTAGCCGGAGTGTGCCCTCGTTTTGCGAAAGCGCCGAAGATGCGGGTCTCCTTTGTCTGCCCAACTTCATTGGCGAATATTCCGCCCCCACCAACGATCCCTTCCACGCCGTCGGGCCGCCCACCTCCTGGGGCCTTC
Organism: uncultured bacterium; assembly: GCA_964587845.1. Lineage (GTDB taxonomy): Bacteria > Omnitrophota > Omnitrophia > Omnitrophales > CAZPNG01 > CAZPNG01. The sequence goes on from CAZPNG010000043.1 coordinate 3,817, forward strand.
CCGGCGTTCGCAATATGTGGGGACACGACCTGATGGGAGCCGAGGCAGCTTGGGATGTGACGACCGGGGCCGGTGTCGTCATCGGAATCATCGATAGTGGGATTGACTATAATCACCCGGACCTCGCGGCAAACATCTGGACCAACCCTCGCGAAACCTTGAACGGCGCCGACGACGACGGGAATGGGTACGTGGACGACATCCGGGGGTGGAACTTCTGCCCCTCCGTGGATGCCAACGGCCAATGCCTGGGCAACAACGATCCTGTGGATCGCTTTGGGCACGGCAGCCACGTGGCAGGAACGGCAGCCGCCGTCGGAAACAATGGCCGCGGCCTAGCCGGCATCGCGCACGGCGCACGGCTGGTGCCGCTCCGTCCGGAAGCTCCCACCCTAGGACTGACGCTTGGCGCCTCGCTTGAGGCCATGGAATACTTCTCGTTCCTCTGCTATGACCAAAACCTGCGCTGCGTTGCCAATATGAGTATGACATTTCGGTTTAGCACGGACCTGACGAATGAGCAAAGGCAACTCTTGGCCGATTTCGTGCGCCGGATGCGTGCGCGAGGCGTGCTGCTTGTAGCGGCTGCAGGGAACGCCGGGACCGATCCCGCCGGCAACATGTTTTATCACTTTCCTCAGTTTCCAGACGAAACGTTCAACGTAGCCGCCGTGGACCATCACGACCGAGTCGCAGCGTTCTCGACGCGGGGGCCCTTGCTGGATGCAGCGGCTCCAGGCGGAGGCGGCACGGAGCCTGCGGGCGGCTTCGAAACTGAGAGCACGGTTTTGTCAACCTTGTCGAGGTTCTTCAACCCAAACTGGCTCGACACGCGGCTATCGGTGGTTTCCACGCAAGCCGGCGATGCAGGCCCTTACGCGCGCTTGGATGGAACTTCGATGGCCGCGCCCCACGTGACGGGTCTTGCAGCCCTCATCGTGGGCGCGAATCCGAACTGGATGCTGCCGGATGCGGCAGGCAGGCGCGTCGTCAATGTGGACCTCATCGAAGCCCAACTTGAGAGAAGCGCCGTGGACCTCGGTGCTCCGGGACACGACAACGAGTACGGACATGGCCGCGTCAGCGCGTCCGGGGCCCTGGTCACCCGATTTGAACTCCCTCTGCCGGGTCTTTTCACCGTGGTCGCCACGCAGAGCATGACCCTCGACGTTCGCGCCATTCATCCGGCTGCAGAGCAGTTCAGGCTTCGGCTCGCCGCGAGTCCCCTTCCGGGCGGCGGAACGAGCAATCCTGCATCGTTCACTGACCTTGGGAATGGAAGCGCTCGCCTGTCCTGGACGCCGAACCTTGCTCAGCGAGGCACCTATCAGACCATCGTGACGGCGACCGATTCCGACAACGGCAGCGCGGTCACCACCAGCATCACCTTCCGGGTGATTGCCCCGCGGCCCACCATCGGCTTTTTCTCGCCACGCTCAGCGAAGCCCGGTGATTCCGTCACAATCGACGGCGCGAACTTTTTTCCTCTCCCTGGCCAGAGCAAGCCCGTTGTAGCTTTTAACGGCACGGGAGCCACGGTGAGCTCCTTCACGGAGATGCGGATCGTAGCTCTTGTGCCCAACGGAGTAAGGAGCGGACCGGTTACGGTGACGGCAGAGGGCGGCAGCAGCGTCCCCTCGGCAAGTCCGTTTACGGGGCCACCTACGGTATCCCTCGTGAGCCGCCCGGCGGGATCGGTTGGGACAAGCGTCACGATCGACGGGTACAATTTCCTCTCTGAGCCGGGGCAAAGCACCCGCGTGACGTTCAACGGCATCGAAGCTACGAGCTCGATCGTCGACACACGGATTGTGGCGACGGTGCCGAATGCCACCGACGGTCCTGTCCTTGTGACGAACTCGGCGGGATATGCCACGGCTGTAGCGTCCTTCGACATTCAGTTTCCGCCGACCATCGGGAGCGTTTCGCCGCAATCGGGAGCCCCGGGCGTCAGAGTGTCCATCACCGGTACAAACTTTACCGAAGGGTCTGGGCCTACGGTCAGGTTTTTTGGTGGTGTCGTCGCCTGGGTCGATCCCTCGACCCT
>CAZPNG010000044.1:0-3436 GCA_964587845.1 uncultured bacterium
CTCATCCCGTTGCAGTAAAATACGTTACAACAGAAGTGTCCCCACTGGCGCTGCGGGGACACTTCTGTCGTAACTCCAATCACAGCAAGGAGCTGAGAGGACCTGTCCCTGGGTTGAATTATTGGGGATCGTCGGGTACGCTTTAGGCACACGGGTTTTGTCCTAAGTTCGCACGGGTAAAACACAAAGAATCCATGAACGGACTGTCTCTCCACCCACGCCGAAGAGCTGTGTCTCTTTTCATGCGCAAGGTCTGCGCATGGGCCACGCTTCTGTCCTTTTCCGCCACCACACTGGCCTGGCCGGCCCCCGGCTTGCCCCACGTCACCGGCGCTCGCTCGTGGACCGACTCCGTTACTCCCCGCATCGACATTCCGGAAGCCTTGGGATCCATTCGAGATGCGCACGTGGCTTCGGGCCCCGGCCTGATCGTCCATATCGAGGACGCGCACGCGCACCCCGAAGCGCAGAAGGCGATTCAAGCCATTCTCGAACATCTCTCGGCTCAGTACGGATTTCAGCTTGTCCTGCTGGAGGGCTCGGCCGCCGCGCTCGACGCCGATTTCCTGCGTTTCACGCGGGACGACGAATTCAATGGGAAGATGGTGGACCGCCTCATGGAAGAGGGAGAGCTCTCCGGGGCCGAATCACTGCTTTTTGCCGGAGGCGCGAAGCGCTTGTCCGTGCTCGGGGTCGAGGACCGCGAGCTTTACCGCGCCAACCTCCTCAAGTTTCGAGACGTGCTTTCTCAGGAATCAAGCTGGAGACCCTTCCTCGAGCGCCTCGAGCGCGCTATTTCCGCAGCCGGATCCCGCGTTCTCAATCCCGACCTCGGACATTTTCTAAAAGGGTGGCTTTTGGTTCAAACCTCCCGGCGTGAAATCCTGTCGCACTTGAGCTCGCTCGACAAGGAAGCCAAGCGCGCGCTCAATCTTGACCTGCACAACGCACACGAACAGATCCGTTGGCCCCAGCTTGTACGCGTGCTCAAGGTGCGTGAACTCGAGGGAAAACTGGATCCAAACAAGATTGCCTTTGAGTCAAAAGCTCTTCTCAATTGGGCGCGCGCACGGGATTTGGACGAAGACCTGATCGCGGCGCTGGCCCGCCTTCTCGATCCGGCGGCGGGCGGCACGGTTCGCAATCCGCGTTCTCTCTTGGAGCGTTTCCATGAGCAAGCTGAGCCCCACGGCTTCGCTTTCGGCGACTACCCGGCAGCCACGCTCTACGCCGGCTTCTTGATCTTGAAGAGCGAGCTCCATGCAGATGGGCTTTTCGCTGAGATCGACCGTCTCACGCAGCTCATCCTCGAGCGCCTGACCCGCACGGAGGGGGAGCGCAGCTATCTCCGTTTGCTGAAAGACTACTTGCTGCTCGCTCGGTTGATGACCCTTGAAGTCAGCAGGGAGGATTACGCCACTGTTCAGGCGAGACAGGCAGACATTGTGCCTTCCGGCTTGTCAGAGCGGCTCCGGGCGTTCTCGCGGGGCTCGTGGGAGGCCGCGGGCGCCGACGAGCACTTCTCGCAGTGCCTGGCATTTTACGAGGGCGCCCAGGCGCGCGAACAAGCCATCATCCGCAACTCTCTGGCTTTGATGAAGCGATCGAAGCGCGAGAAAGCGGTGCTCATCACCGGCGGGTTCCATTCGGCCGGCTTGAAGTCGCTCGTCCAGGCCGAGGGCCTTTCTTATCTTGAGATTCTTCCCAAAATGACCGAGGTGGGCGACCGCGCGAGCTACCTGAAATCCATGGGGGTTGATCATTCGTATGTCCCGGCGGTCCGAAAAGCCCAGCCGTTGAGCGAAATCGCGCTCTCCGGATCCGGTCCTCTCGAGGTCGACGCGTATCTTGGAAGGCTGAACAGGACGGCGAAAGCTCTCGGCGCGGGTCGGGATGTCTTTACCGGCAGCCCGTTTTTCACGAAGAACGAAGCGGCGGGGCACCGGTTCACGCCCGCGCGCGTCCTGGACCGTCCGGCGATCAAGGCGGAGGTTCTCAGCCACTACGATCAGAATCCGCTGAATGCCAGAATAGACCGCGACCACGCGGGCCGCGTCGCCGATCTTTTCGCAGCGCTCGCACAACAACAAGGGCTCCCGCAAAGAGATATCGATCTGGGCTACAAGGCGGCGCTGCTGCACGATACAGGCCGGAAAGGAGCCGATTACCGGCTCAAGAAGGCAGTCGATGATTTTGGGCGCAACCATGAGTTGGGCCTTGTCCTGCGCATCTCCCCGCGCGCGTTTGGCAGGATGCTCGCGGAGGGCCAAATCGACCGCAAGGGGGGTCTGCCGCTGGAACAGCATCTTGTGAGCTACATGGAGGGCGCCATCCGGGCGAGGCGGGATCACTTGTGGGGAAATCGCAGCAACTCGGCTTTCCAGCAGAAACTCTTTGAGCGATTTGAGGACGATTGCGCTCACCTCGGCATCAGGCAGGATGGCTCCCTGCCGCCGGGCATCGTGAAGAACATGAAAATCTTCTGGCACCACGAGCGCCGCGGCCGCGACCTCATTCGCCGCAGCGGGGGCCGTCTTCCATTCAAGGTGAGTGGTGAACTCCTCGTATTGCTCAGAGTCCATGCGAATCTTGGGTCACCCGAGCGGCGAAGCGGCTCAAAACGCATGCTCCGACTGGCGCTCACCTTGGCCGCTGCAGACAACATTGAGTTGAGCAATAACGAAGCCCGGCGCCTGATCTCCAGTCACCTCGATGAATTTCCAAGAACCCATTTGGTCCACGGGAAGTGGAGCACTTTGAGTGAGCTACAGCGCAACGTGCGGGACCGCCTCAAGGGCAGTGCGGCAAAGATCGCAAGGGACGTGTACGAGGCTGCCTTGGCCATCGTCTTCAACTTGCGGTATGACGAAGCGCTTCTGAAGGTGATTGTCGAGGGAAGGGACGGGAAGGCGATCTCGCAACTGGAATGGGCGTCGCTCGCGAAGGTTTATCGGGAGCACCAACGTCAATGGTGGCAGCATGATTGGCGAACGGTTTGGACAGGCAAGCCGCGCCGGCCGACTCCGCTAGCGCAGCGTGTGATCCGCGAGAAGATTTTCAAGCCTGGAGACACGGTGGGCACGCTCGGCGCGTGGACGGGGGCGGATGAGCTTTTCTTCGCGAAACACGGGATTCGCGTCATCGCGACTGACGTCAATCGAGAGCCCCTCGACACGTTGAGAACGTCCGCCCGGAAGGCGGGCGTTTCAGATCTCATTGAGACCCGGCTGTATGACATTTGGGATCCTCTGCCGTTTCGCGTGCGCTCGGTGGACGGTTTTTACGGGGATCATTCCGGCCTCATGTACTTGGATGACGAAGCGGTCACCCGTCGCGTGGGCGAGATGAGGCAAGCTCTCAGACCCGGAGGCAGAGTCGCATTTGCTGTCCTGTCGGAGAAAGACCACAAGTTTCGCGTCGCAACCCGGCGATTGGG
>CAZPNG010000045.1:0-11501 GCA_964587845.1 uncultured bacterium
GTTCCCCTGGGCCGTGGCTTTCCGCAAGCTCGGGTGGGTGGGGATGATCGAGATGGGGTTCTTCATGCTCATGCTAGTGGTGGGGTTCGTGTACGCATGGCGCAAGCGGGCGCTGGAGTGGGACCGATGAGCGGCGGCGGGATGGGCGGGTTTTTCACTTCAAAGCTCGACGAGATGATCGGCTGGGCCCGCAAGTACTCGATCTTCCAGTACCCGTTCGTGACGGCCTGCTGCGGCATGGAGTACATGGCCGCGGCGTGCTCCCACTACGACGTCGATCGCTTCGGCGCGGGCCTGCCGCGTTTCTCGCCCCGCCAGGCGGACGTGCTCTTTGTGGTGGGCACGATCAGCCACAAGCTCGCGCCGGTGCTGCACAAGGTCTTCGACCAAATGTGCGAGCCCAAATGGGTGGTGGCCTTTGGCGTCTGCACGTGCACGGGCGGTTTTTACGACAATTACGCCACCGTCATGGGCATCGACACCCTCATTCCCGTCGATATCTACATCCCCGGCTGCCCTCCGCGGCCTGAAAACGTCCTGGACGGGCTGATCAAGTTGCAGGAAAAAATCCAGCATCAGAAACAAGAAGTCGTTTAATGACCCTCACGGAGATCCTGAAAGCCGAGTTCCCAAAGGACGTCCTGCAGCAGCACGCTAATTTCGGGGATGAGACCGTTGTGATTTCGCGCGACGCCCTCGTGCAAGTGATGCGCTTCCTCAAGGAGGACTCCCGCACGGACTTCAATTTCCTGATGGACCTCACGGCCGTGGACAAGCTCGCCCTGGAAGAGAGCCCGCGTTTCGAGGTGGTCTATCACCTGTACTCCTCGACTCAAAACCACCGGCTGCGCGTGAAGGTCGGCGTGGGCGAGAAGGACTTGGAAGTGGACTCACTCGTGGGCGTGTGGCCCATCAGTAACTGGTTTGAGCGCGAGGTTTGGGACATGTTCGGTATCCGATTCCGCGGCCACCCCGACCTGCGGCGCATCCTGATGTATGATGAGTTTCAAGGCCATCCGCTGCGCAAGGACTATCCCGTGGCGAAGCGCCAACCCCTGATCGGGCCGGTGAACTAATGCCTGACACCGCCGAAAACCTGCGCACCGAAGAAATGGTCTTGAACTATGGGCCGTCTCACCCCGCGATGCACGGCATCATCCGCATGATCTTGAAGCTCGAGGGCGAGGTCGTGCGGGACGTCGACGTCGCAATCGGGTACCTGCACCGCGGCTTTGAGAAGATGAGCGAAACGGTGACCTGGAACGGCGTCATGCCCTACACCGCCCGTCTGAATTACGATTCTCCCATCATCAACAACGTGGGCTATTGCCTCGCGGTCGAGAAGCTGCTCTCCCTGGAGACCACCGAGCGCTGCAAGTACGTGCGCACCCTCATGAGCGAGATCTCGCGCATCTGCGATCACCTCACCTGCGTGGGCGCATCGGCCATGGAGATGGGAGCGTTCACCGTGTTCCTCTACATGATCAAGGCGCGCGAGTGGCTTTGGGAGCTGGTGGAGGAAGTCACGGGCGCTCGTTTGACGATCAGCTACGCGCGGGTGGGCGGCGTCAAAGCCGATTTGCCGGCCGAGTTCGAGCCCAAGGTGATCGAGGCGTTCCGGCGCACGCGCGAGGTCTTGAAGGAAGTCGATGTGCTTCTCACCCGCAACCGAATTTTTTATGACCGCATGAAGGATGTCGGCGTGATTTCCAAAGAGGACGCCATCGGCTACAGCGTCACCGGGCCGTTTCTGCGCTCCACAGGCGTGGATTTTGACGTGCGGCGCGCCACGCCCTACCTCATTTATGACAAACTCGATTTCGACGTTCCGGTGGGCGAGCACGGCGACAATTTGGACCGCTACTCCTGCCGCATGGAGGAGATGGAGCAAAGCATGCGCATGGTGGAGCAGTGTTTCCAGAAGATGCCTCAGGGGGCCGTGCAGGTGGACCTGGCGGGCCGTGAGATCCCGGCCGCCATGATGGTGGATGAAGCCAAGATGGGGCGCACCGAGGGCTTCCTGCCGCTGACAGCGATGATTGATCCCACCCTGGACGGCACCGACAAGAAAGCTCGCGCGGCGGCCGTGGATGCAAACGAGCGTGCGGTGGTGTTGCCCTCCAAGGAAGACACCTACGGCAACATTGAAGGCCTCATGAACCATTTTAAGCTGATCATGGATGGCCACGGCATCCGCCCGCCCAAGGGAGAGGTGTACTTTGCGGTCGAGGGCGCCAACGGCGAGCTTGGCTTCTACGTGGTGAGTGACGGCTCCGACCGGCCCTACCGCGTGCGCGTGCGCCCGCCGTGCTTCACGATCATGGCGGCGCTGCATAAGATCCTGATCGGTGACATGGTGGCCGACATCGTTCCCACATTCGGGTCCGTCAACATGATCGGCGGGGAGCTCGACCGGTGATGGCACAGGTTGCGGAGCGGTTCTTTACGGCCGAGATCAAGGAAGAGGCGGACCGAATCATTTCGCGCTACGAAACCAAGCGGGCGGCGATCCTGCCGATCCTGCATCTGGTGCAGCGGCACAAAGGCTTCATCCCGGCCGAGATCGAGGAAGAAGTGGCCGAACTCCTGGAAATCCAGCCGGTGGATGTGCGCGAAGTGGTCACCTTTTACACGCTTTTTTTCCGAAAGCAGCCGGGCAAGACGCACCTCTACGTCTGCCGCACCACGAGCTGCTGGCTTCGCGGCGCGAATGATCTCTTGAAACACGTGGCCGAGAAGCTGGGGGTTCCGGAATACGAGCCCACGGCGGACGGCAAGTTTTCCTGGTGCGCGGTCGAGTGCCTGGGCGATTGCGAGCACGCGCCCATGATGCAGGTAAACAACCGCTACGTGGGGCCGCTCACGAAACAAAAGATCGACGAGGTCCTGGCCAAGCATGCCTGAGACGGAAAAGATCATTTCCCGGTTTTTTGACCTCGCGGACGCTCACACAGCCGCCGGCTATGAGCGCGAGGGCGGCTACCAGGCCGTGCGCAAGGCGCTCCTGATGCAGCCCGCGGCCGTCATCGATCTCGTCAAGAAATCCAATCTGCGCGGTCTGGGCGGCGCGGGATTTCCCACGGGCATGAAGTGGGGGTTTGTCCCTAAGGATGTTCCCAAGCCTAAGTACCTCGTGGTGAACGCGGATGAAAGCGAGCCGGGCACCTTCAAGGATAAGTACATCATGGTGCATGCCCCGCACCTGATGATCGAGGGCTCGATCATCGCGGCTTATGCCATCGGGTCCCACAAGGCGTACGTCTACATCCGCGGCGAGTACGACCATCCGTACGAGCGGGTGCAGGCCGCGGTCGATGAGGCCTATCAAAAGAAGTATCTTGGTAAGGGGATCTTCGGCACGGGGTACGATCTCGACATGGTGGTCCACCGCGGGGCGGGCGCCTACATCTGCGGGGAGGAGACAGGACTCCTGTCTTCCCTCGAAGGAAAAAAGGGCGAGCCCAAGTTGAAGCCGCCGTTCCCGGCCGTCGAGGGCTTGTTTCGATCGCCCACGATCGTCAACAACGTCGAGACGCTTGCCTACGTTCCTTTTATTTTCAACCGCGGGCCCGAGTGGTTCGCCCAGGCAGGCACGGAGCGAACGGGCGGCTTTCGCCTCTTTTGCGTGAGCGGCCATGTCGAGCGGCCGGGCGTCTACGAGCTTCCCATCGGCGTCACGCTGCGCGATCTCATCTTCACCTACGCGGGCGGGATCCCGGCGGGGCGCAAGCTCAAAGCGGTGATCCCGGGCGGCATTTCCGCGCCCATCCTCAAGGCCGATGAGATTGACGTCAAGATGGACTTCGATGCGCTCAAGGCAGCCGGCACCATGGCGGGCTCCGGCGGCGTGATCGTGATGGACGAGACGGTGAGCATCGTGGAAGCCCTGCGCGTGGCCATGCGGTTTTTTCACCACGAGTCCTGCGGCCAGTGCAGCCCCTGCCGCGAAGGCACGGGGTGGGTGGATCGCATCCTCACGCGCATTGCACTCGGCGGCGGCCACGACAAGGACTACGCAAACCTGCTCGACATTGCGAACTATATCTCGGGCACGACGATCTGCGCGTTCGGGGACGCTGCAGCCATGCCGCTCACAAGTTACATCACGAAGTTCAGGCCTGAGTTCGACGCCTACCTGAAGGAGCGGGCGAAGAGCGGGAGTTTCGGTGCCAGGTCTCTCGCGTCTTTGGGCCAAAAGCAGGTGAGACCTGGCACCGGTCTGGAGAGACCGGCGTCGGTTCACTAGAGATGCCCACCCTCACGGTCGACGGAAAGCAAGTCACGGTCCCCCAAGGCACCCGCCTGATCGAGGCCTGCGCCCAGGCCGGCGTGGAGGTGCCGCGCTACTGCTACCATCCGGACCTGAGCATCGCCGGCAACTGCCGCATGTGCCTCGTCGAGATCGAGAAAATGCCCAAGCCGCAAATCTCTTGCCACCTCGAGGCGACTGAGGGCATGGTGGTGCACGCGAGCTCCCCGGCCGTGCAAAAACTTCGCCAGCACATTCTGGAGTTTCTGCTCGTCAATCATCCCCTGGACTGCCCGGTCTGCGACCAGGCGGGCGAGTGCCTCCTGCAGGACTACTACATGGAGCACGGCCGCTACGAGAGCCGCCTGAACGAAAACAAGGTCAAGAAAACCAAGAAGGCCTTTTCCATCGGGCCCACCGTGATGCTCGACACGGAGCGCTGCATCCTCTGCTCGCGCTGCGTGCGCTTCTGCGACGAGGTGACAAAGACCGGTGAGTTCGGCATCTTCAACCGCGGCGACCACGCCGAGATCGCCCTGTATCCGGGTAAAGAGCTCAACAACAATTATTCTTGCAACGTGGTGGACATCTGCCCGGTGGGGGCGCTGCTCGACAAGGATTTCCGCTTCAAGTGCCGGGTCTGGTACCTGGCCAAGAAGGAGTCGGTTTGCACCGGCTGCAGCCGCGGCTGCAACATGGAGATTCACTATAATCAGTCCGGCCGCACCCACGTGGCCGGAGGCGACCGCGTCATGCGCCTAAAACCCCGGCGCAATCCGGAGGTCAACAAGAGCTGGATGTGCGACCTGGGCCGCTACGGCTACACATCCATCGACCACAACCGGCTCATGGAGCCGCAGGCGCGCTCGGGCCCGGCCCTTGCGCAGGTGGCGTGGGACAAGGCGCTGGATGAAGCCGCGCGCCTGCTCAGTAAAGACCCTGCGGCCACGTGGGTGTGCCTGTCTCCGCAGCTCACAAACGAGGAACTTTATCTGGCCCAAAAAGTTTTCTCTGCGTTCGGACTGAAACGCATCACCTGCCTCTCTCCCAACCCGCCGGCGGAGGGCGATCAACTGCTCTTGACCGGCGACCGCAATCCTAATTCGAAGGGCGCTCAATGGCTGGGGCTTTCACTCGACGGCGCGTCGCTTGCCGATGATATTCTCGCCGGCAAGGTGAAGGGCTTGGTTCTTTTCGGCCAGGATCTCGAGCGGTTGTGGGGCCCGGCGCGCGCCCAGCAGGCGCGCGAGCGCTTGAGCTTTCTGATCTACCAGGGATGTCACAAGAATCCCACCTCTCACGCGGCGGACTTGGTGCTTCCGGCTGCGGTCCATGCCGAGAAAAACGGCACGTTCGTGAATTGCGAAGGCCGCGTGCAGCGCATCCGAAAAGCCCTGGAGCCGGTGGGTGTGGCCCGGCCTGATTGGGCCATCCTGCTTGAGCTGGCCAAGCGCAAGGGCCAGACCTATGAGGTGGAGCGCGAGGAGCACATCTTCGAGCTTCTCAGTAAGGACGTCGCGGCGTTCAAGGGCATGACGTATCAATCCATTGGTCTTTTGGGGCAGGCGGCTGCCGCAGGCGAGCCCGTGGGGGCGGGGCGATGACCTTGCCACCGCTCCTCGCGATCGCCACGCAGCTCGCGCTCGCCGGGATCATGCTCTTCGGCGTCATCAATTTGGCCGGATTGCACACCTGGCTTGAGCGCAAGCAGAGCGCGGTCATGCAGGACCGCATCGGCGCCAACCGCGCCCGCATTTTCGGCATTCGTATCCTCGGTCTTTTCCATCCCATCGCCGACGCCATTAAAATGTTCGTCAAGGAGGACTTTGTTCCCGAGAACGCGGACCGGCTGCTTCATACGCTCGCCCCCGCGCTGTCGGTTTTCTTTGCGCTCGTCACCTTCGCGGCGATTCCCTTCGGAGACGTGCTCGTGATCGGCCCCTACGAGATCAACCTGCAGGTGGCCGACGTCAACATCGGCCTCTTGTACGTGTTCGGCATGATGTCCATGGGCATCTACGGCGTGGCGCTGGCGGGATACGTCTCCAACAACAACTACGCGTTTCTGGGCGGCTTGCGCGCCTCGAGCCAAATGATCTCTTATGAAATCACGATCGGCGCCACGATCACGGGCCTGGTGATGACCTTCGGCACGCTTTCGCTTCAGGACATGTGCCGCGCGCAGGGGGAGCTTTTGTGGGGCTGGATTCCCAAGTGGGGCGTGCTGTTGCAACCCCTGGGTTTTTTGCTGTTCGTGGCCGCGGGCTTGGCCGAAACCAAACGCATCCCCTACGACCTGCCCGAAGGGGAGAGCGAGATCATCGGCTACTTCGTGGAGTACAGCGGCATGAAGTTCGGCATGTATTTCTTTTCGGATTTCATCGAGACCGTCATGATCGCCTGCCTCACCGCCGCGCTTTTCTTTGGCGGCTGGCAGGTGCCCTATCTCTTGCGCGACGGGTTCCATTTTCCGTGGGGCATGATTGTGACCCTGCCTCAACTGATTGTGGCGATGCTCCAGATCGGCGCGTTTACCGTGAAGGTGCTTTTTTTCTGCTTCCTCTTCATGACGGTGCGCTGGACCTTGCCGCGCTTCCGCTACGATCAGCTCATGCGCCTGGGCTGGAAGATGATGTTTCCGCTCTCGCTGGCGAACCTGGTAGTCACGGCCGTGGTGCTGATGGTGACGAGCAGGGGAGGCGCCCCGTGACGATCCGCACCCGCGTGATGAAGCGCCGGGAGCTCAATTTCATGGAGCGCATCTACTTTCCCGCGATTTTCCTGGGCCTGTGGGTGACGACGCGCCACCTCCTGCGCAATCTCTTCTTTCACGTGATGCACCTCTTCGGCTTGTTTAAGAATGTCGAGGCGGCCGTGACCATTCAGTGGCCCGAGCAGCAGCGGCGGTTGCCGCCGCGGTCGCGAACGCGCCACCGCCTCACGAAGCGCGAAGACGGCAGCCCGCGGTGCGTGGCGTGCATGATGTGTGAAACCGTCTGCCCGGCGCGCTGCATTTACATCGTGGCCGACGAGAATCCTGATCCCAACATCGAGAAACAGCCCAAGCGTTTCGACATCGACCTGGGCAAGTGCGTTTACTGCGGCTTTTGTGTGGAGGCGTGTCCGGAGGATGCCATCCGCATGGACACGCAAATCCTCAATATCGCGGCCTACAGCCGCGAAGAAATGTATCTCACGATGGACCGGCTCCTGAACCCCGAGAAAGAGGGAGCCGTCATTCGCCCAAATTGACCCGCCGCTTTTGGCGAGTCATCCTGAGGGAGCGCGCAGCGCGACCGAAGGATCTCTCAAGGAAGGAGACATCCCATGCTTCTCGCCCCTCTTCAAGCGCTTTTCAGCAAGTCCTTCTACCAAAACGCCCTGCGCACGTGGGGCTTCGGGCGGGGGTTTGTTTTTCTCCTCTACCTGACGGTGCTTTACACCTTCGGGCTCTGGGGCGCCCTGATTACCCTGGAGCGCCAAAACCCGGAGTACCTGGGCCGGCTCGGCGAGACGCACATTGCCATGCGGTTTCTCGCCATGGCCCCGGCTGAATGGAAGATCACCGCGGGAGGCCTCACGCTTTTCGATGAGGCGGGGCAGGAAGTTAAACAGTGGAGCTTCGAGAACTTTGTCAACGTCGACACCGCTCAGGAAGGCATCTACACCACGCCGGAGTCGTTTTTCCTGATCGTGAGCAAAACCATGGGGTGGTTTCCCGACCGGCAGGGCCGCACGTTTCTCTTCGAGCAATTCCACAAGCAGTCCGGTGGGGACGTGGGCGCCAAGATTCTGCGCACGGTGGGAGGCAAGCTCGAGTCGATCCAGCTCTCGGGCCCCCAGGCCGCCGCCCAAAGTATTACCCCACAGGACCTGGAGCGCGCTTACGGCCTCTTGAAGAACTGGATGTTCGTGATCTTCCTCGTGATCGGCGTGTTCATCGTGTTCCTCTGGAAGATCTTCGCCGCTCTCACGCTTTCTCTCGTGGGGCTGGCCCTGAACGCCGCTTTCAAGCGCAAGCTCGAGTACGGCCACATCTTCCTGCTCGCGCTCCTGGCGCAAGCGTGGGTAGCGGTCCTCAACCTGATCGGGCTCGCTCTGCCCGTCCCGGTGCCGCCCTTTCTGGACTGGTTTGCGGCGATCGGCTTTCTGATCTTCGTCTTCTACAAGTTCGTGCCGCCGACCGAGTCCGCGCCCGTTCCGTAGTGCCCGAGATCGTCATTTTCACCACCCAGGGCTGCGCATACTGCATCGCCGCCAAGCGCCTGCTGGCCGAAAAGGGGCGCCCTTTCAAGGAAACCGACCTCACCGGTAAGGACGGGGAGCGCGCCGCCCTGGAGAGGCGCACCGGCCACCTCACCGTCCCCCAAATCTTCATCGACGGCAAGTTCATCGGCGGCTACGAGGAGCTCGCCGCTCTTCTCCGTACCGGCGTACGGGGTTAATTACCAATAAATATCTATGGGAGTGTATACTATTGGTAATGAGGTGCGCTTATGGAAATGCTGAAAGCTGTCCTTCGAGAAGAACTGCGAAATAGCCTCAGGAGAAGGGTGTCTTTCGAGAAAGCCCTGCGCCAGCTGCCGAAGGGCTCGATCCATCGCAAGGAGATCAATGGGAAGAAGTATTTCTACCGCGTCTATTGGAATCCGCGACTCAAGAAGAACATCTTCGAGTGGCTGGGTAGAGAACTCCCAGCGTCCGTCCTTGGCGAGTATGAAAAAGCGAAAGTTAAACGGGCCAGCTATCGAAATCAGATTCGCATTTTGAAGCTTCAAGTCCAATTCTTAAAGAGAGCGTTACATGCAAGAGAATTTTCGATCGCTGAAAGATGTGCTCGAGAAGCTGCATAAAGCAGGCTGTCTCGAGCATGTCATCCTCATAGGCTTGTGGGCGTCTCATCTCTACCAGAGCCACTTCAACTCCCCGGGATACCATCCGCTGATCCGCACGTAAGATGAAGAAGCTAAAAGGGTCCATCCATACCTTCGGATGACCGATGGAACAGATGCCTCATATCTGCAACTCGTGTCTTTGCTTCTCTTTATGGATTTGACTCGCCGGGTTAACCCTTAAAATCGCCCAAAACCCTGGAGAAATAGGTGCTGGCATATTCCTCATAACTGGGTAGAATCTTACGGCAGTTTAACGGCACCTTAACGGCAGTCCTATGACCACAAATTACCATCCAAAATTCCAGATTCATCCTGCCACGATCAAGCTTCTTGGAAAGATAGAAGCGTCCAAAGATATTGTCGAAGAGCTGGATCTGCCGCTCAGCCTTGAGCAGGCATTCCGCAAGGAAGCTGCGATCAAGATGAGCCATTACTCCACGAAAATCGAAGGGAATCGTCTGACCTTGCGGCAGGCTAAAAAGTTGCTTGCTGGGGAAGATGTCCTTGCCCGTGAGATTGATAAGCGTGAGGTCACGAATTATTACGATTGTTTGGAGTGGATTTATCAGGCTTCAAAATCCAAAGGATCTGTCACCGAGAATGACATCAAACACATGCACTCGGTTATTCAAAAGGGTATTCTGAAAGGTAAGCTGCGCGGAGAGTATCGCGAAGCTCAGAATGCGATTTATGATTCCAGGACGCACAAACCGGTTTATTTCCCTCCGGAAGCAAAAGATGTCGGACCTCTTATGAAATCTTTTGCAAAGTGGCTGAATGGGCAACATGAAATTCACGCGATTGTGAAAGCGGGCATTGCCCACTATCAATTTGTTTCGATTCATCCTTTTATGGATGGGAATGGAAGGACTGCCCGGGCTCTGGCAACCTTAGTTCTTTATCACGAGAAGTATGATTTAAAGCGTTTCTATTCGCTCGAAGAATATTATGTGGAAGATTTGAAGGGTTATTATGACGCCCTTCATAAATGTCAGGGAGTCCAGTATTACGATAATCCTAATCCTGACATTACCCATTGGCTCGAATATTTTGTGAAGGGTGTTTCCGTGGTATTTGAGGGTGTTAAAGAGAAAGCGCTTGCGTCGATTCGAAAAGTTATGCCTCAGCGTAGTGATAAAGACATTAAGCTCCTTCAGAACCTCGGCCCCAGGGAAAGAAAGGCGTTGGCCTACTTCAAAAACAATTTGCAGGTTCGCTCCAAAAATCTTTGCTCTTTCTTTCATATAAAGGAAAGGGCCGCGAGAAATCTGGTCACCAAGTGGGTTGATATGGGACTCATTGAAAGGCAGGGCTCCGGTAAGAAAGACGCCTATTACGTTCTAACGGCAGTCTACCGCCGCCTGTGCGGCAGTACTAATCGCGGCGACTAGAGAGGGTCACCTGCGATTATGTATCGGCAGCTTATCGGCACTTAAAATATTGAAATAATCGTCGCGATTTTGGTCATTCTCTTTATTTTCGCCTTTTCTTCTTCGTTTTCCGCTCAAGGAAATCCCCAAACCTGCCGATACGATGACCCCTCACGAGAGGGGGAAACACACGCTGCTTTGAACCTTCACCCAACCCAAGGAAGCCGCCATGGAACCCAACGGCCGGAGCATCTTCAAAAACACCCAGATCATCATTTTGGGCATCTGCATCGCGAGTGCCACGATCGCCTCATCGGTGATTCTTTCGCGCTCGCTCATTGCGATCAAGAAGTTCTCAAACGAGGTGATCAGCGTCACGGGCGCGTCGGAGAAGCAAATCACCTCGAATCTCATCGTTTGGAAGTGCGGCTTTTCCCGGCGCGACCTGCAGATGACCGTCTCCTACCAGGGGCTTCAGGAGGACTTGAAGCGCGTGAAGGAGTATCTCTTGTCCAAAGGGGTTCCCGAGAGTAACTTGACGGTCTCCCAGATTGACACGATGAGGCTTTACAAGAAGAACGAGGAGGGCCATGACACCAACGAGATCGAGGGCTACCGCCTCTCGCGGGACATTGAGGTCAAGTCTTCAGACGTTCAGAAGGTGACGGCAGTCTCGAGGGAGGCCACTGAACTCATCAATCAGGGGATCGAGTTCATCTCCCTTGCGCCCGAATACTTTTACACGCGGCTTGCGGAACTGAAGCACCAGATGCTGGCGGAGGCAACCCAGGACGCCAAGAAAAGGGCCGAACAGATGGCATCCTCCACGGGGAACAGGATCGGCCCCATCCGCACCGCCAAAATGGGCGTTTTTCAGATCACGCCCGTCAATTCCTACGACGTCTCGGATTGGGGCATGAACGACACGACAAGCCTGGAAAAGAAAGCCAACGCCGTCGTGCGCGTCGACTTCGCCATTCTTTGAGC
>CAZPNG010000046.1:0-6678 GCA_964587845.1 uncultured bacterium
TAACGCAGATGAAGACGACGTCCGATTTTGCAAGGCCCTCCCGGATGGACTGCGTGGCCGTCAAGCGCTTGGCTGTGACGTGCTTGGCCACGAGCGGCTGCAGGTCCGGCTCGTAGAAGTGGCACCTTTTCGCCTTCAGGAGCTCGATCTTCTTGGGGTCGGAGTCCACGCAGATGACGCGGTGCCCGAGTTCAGCCAGGCAAGCGCCCGTCACCAGGCCCACGTAGCCCGTCCCAACGATACAGACATTCATCGTTCCATTCACCTCGCTCGGTCGCGTGCTCTCATTAGGGTGTTTGATTGGCCGTAAGATCCTTGTACCGCTCATCACGGTACAGGCCGCGCCGGAAACGTTCGATGTCAAAATCCAAGTTCGCGCCCGCCACGGAGTCTCCGATGCGCGGGCGGGAGCTCGTGGCACGGTTGCCGGACTTCAGCGGGAACAGCGGGAAGGCTTTCAATGTCAGTTCGAAGAAGAGTTCCTTGTCGGCGCTGTCGATGTCGGAATTGCGCACGTTGTACCCGAAGTCGAGAATCCAATCGTGCAGGTCGCGCGTGGCGCGGATCTCCCACTCCTCCACCACCTTCGTCGTGTCGAACTCGTGACGGATGTAGCCCCCCAGGCCCCAGCGCTGCGAAATCCACCAGGTGCCGTCGACCGTCGCCAGGCTCGAGCCGTTCCCGGGAGACGTTTCCCGCAGATAGCGGTGGCTGAAGACCACGTCGAGATTGCCCTTGTGAAAGAGGGTGTCCAGGTTGGCGTCCGTGAAGCGGTCCAGCACCATGTCAAAGTCCGTCGTGTGAGCAAAGGTAAGCCAGTCGGTGGGGCGGAACGCGATCTCGTTGCGCCAGGTGGTCCATCCGCTCCCGCCGCGGCCCACGTTGTTGAAGGAGTAGGTCAAAAACGAGTTGTAGCTGACCACGTCCACGCGCGTCTGGGCGCCCTCCAAGATCCGCTTGGTTTGCAGGCGGTTCTCCAAGCCAAAGACGAAGTTGTCCTTGATGGCGATGGCGTCAATGTCGTCCACCTGCACCAGCGTGTCGGCCGCCACCGTGTCCCACCGCACGCTCTCGTATCTCACGCTGGGTTCCAAGAGGTGCCGCACCTTGTCGGCCTGGATGCCCAGAACCTTGCCGGAATAATCGAAGGTGCGGTAAAAGCGCGTGCTGAGATCAGCCCCGCCGCCCACCACATGCCGCCAAATCCCCTCCTTGCCGAACCGGTTCTTGGAGTACAGGGTCTCGCGCCAGTTCACGAACGGGTTGAACTCCAAGCCGACGAGCTTCATGGGGTAATTGAGTTGATGAAAGATGTCCCACCGCACCGTGTCTTCATCGTCGCCACTGCGGCTCACTTTCTTGTTGAAGTTGCCGAAGCTCACCTCGTTTTTGTAAAAGAAGTTCGTGTCCCCGATCTCCCGGGTGTTCCAGTTGAAGCGGATTTCAGGCAACCGTTCGGTCGTCGTGAAAAATCGGTTGGAGCGCTTGGCGACCTCTCCGAAAATTCCGAATCGCTTGCGGTTGTGCGTCAGCGTGAAGTACGACTCCGGCTGCACCTCCTTGCGAAACTCCTTCTCGAAGAAGTCCTGCAGGAAAAACTCGTCTGAGAGCTCGTGCCATTCCGCTCGAAAGTAGGTGTTCTCATCAATCTTGGCGCGGTGCTTGAAGCGCAGACGGCCACGCTTGCGCTCCTTGCGCTCGCGGAAGGGGTCCTCCGCGCGCGGAATCGGCGAGCGCTCGTCCTCCATCCCGTACATCCACACGGATCCCTTGCCCAGGCGGTCGAAGTCATAGTTCACATCAAGACCGCCCGCGAACCCCCGCTTGCGCCGGTAATCGAGGTGGGGCTTGAGGGTCATGTTCTTGTTCACTCCGATGCCCTTGGAGGTCAATAGGTACCAGCCGTGCTCGCTGGAGTATCCCGGCGTGATCTGCAACGGAAGCTCGCGGTTGTCCAACGGAATGTTGAGGATCGGAAGCCAGAACACCGGATGTCCCAGGATGCGCAGGGTGACATTGCGGGCGATCATCTTGTCGCCCGGATAAATCGTGAGGTGCTTGGCGGAGATGTCGTAGTGGGGGGAGTCCAGGTCACAGGTCGTAATCGAGCCGTTGAAGACGCGCACCTCGTCCTTGGAAACCTGCTCGATCTGCTCGCCCTTTCCGTACCAGGGAAAATCCACCGTGCGGCCGCCCGGAAAGGAACCCTGCCGCTTGTCAAAATCGTAAAAGACCTTGTCCGCCTGCAGGAGGTCCCCCGCCTCGTGAATCGTCACGTGGCCTTCGGCGTACGCTTTCTTGGTCTCGGTGAAAAACTCCACGCGGTCGCTCGTCAGGCGCACGCCCTTGTAGGCGATCGCCACGTTGCCCTCGCCCACGAGCTTTTTCTCATCGCGCACGTACTGGATGCGGTCGGCGGTGGCCTCAATGGGGAGCACCTCTCCCGCCGAGAGCCCGGGAATGAGCGGCGTGGGAGTGGCGGCAGGTTCTTTCTCTTCAGCCCCCGTTGGGGCGCCCGCAACGGGGGTTGCCGCAAGGAATGCGGCGGACAACGCAAGAACGCAAACCCGGCTCAGGGGGAATCGGCTCATGCGACGGATGTTGCGACGGCGCGGCCCAGGATGTTGCGTTGATCTTCGGGAAGATTTTTCCAATCGGCCAGGAAACGCGCCAGGCCGATGTCGGTGAGCGGGTGCTTCACCAGTTTCTCAAGAACCGAAAACGGAGCCGTGGCGACGTGCGCTCCCACCAAGGCCGCCTCGAGGATGTGCACCGGGTGGCGCACGCTCGCAACCAGGATCTCGGTCCTGAACCCGTAATTTCCATAGATCGTCTTGATGGAGCGAATGAGATCCATGCCCACCTGGGAAATGTCGTCGAGACGCCCGATGAAGGGGCTGATGTACGAGGCGCCCGCCTTCGCCGCCAGGAGGGCCTGCGTGGCTGAGAAGCAAAGCGTGACGTTCGAGCGGATGCCTTCCTGGGCCAGGATCTTAACCGCCTTCAAGCCTTCGGTCAGCAGGGGAATCTTCACCACGATGTTGCGGTGAATCTTTGCGAGCGAGCGCCCTTCTTCGACCATGCCCCGGGCTTCCGTGCTCACCACCTCAGCGCTCACCGGGCCATCCACAATCTTGAGGATCTCGTCGAGAACCTGCCGGAATGACTTTTTCTCCTTCGCGACCAGGGAGGGATTGGTCGTGACGCCGTCGAGAATCCCCCAACTCGCCACCTCGCGGATCTCGGCCACGGAGGCCGAGTCGATGAAGAATTTCACCGGGACGCTTCCTTTCGCTTGTCGTAGGCCGCCACGCAATTGCGGCCGCGCGCTTTGGCGTCATACAGGGCGCGATCAGCCGCCTTGAGCAGATCGAGAGCCAGGTAGGGGTGAAATCGACCGGCCTGCGCGTCAGGAAGGTCGCCTGGAAACGCCGCAACCCCCACGCTCACCGTCAGGCGCGTCTGTTCGCCGAAGCTCACAATGGGCTCTTGCGCGACCGCCGCGCGGATGCGCTCGCCGACTTCCAACCCGATCGCCTGATCTGTCTCCGGGAGCACCACCACAAACTCCTCACCCCCATAGCGGGCGGGCACGTCGACCGGCCGGATAGAGTCCCTCACCCGCCGCGCCACCTCCCGCAGGGCATGGTCCCCCGCCAGGTGACCGAAAGAATCATTATAACCCTTGAAGTGATCGATATCTAGCATTAATACGGCCATGGGGAACCGGCGTGCCAGCGAACGCCTTAATTCCTCGTCAAAGCGCTCCAAGAAGTGACGCCGTACGAACATTTGCGTGAGGTCATCCACGATCGCCAGCTCCTTGACCGTGTTGTACAGGCGGATGCGCTTCACGTGCAGGGCAAGCTGAGTCGCCAGGATGTGAAACTTGTCGAACTCCTCCCCTCTGGCTCCCTCCACGAGGAGCACGGCGATCATCTCATTGCCGGACATGAGCGGAAACGCCCAGAACGGGTAATGGCGCACCAGGGTGTCCAAATCGAGCGCGTGCTCCTGCGGCCTGCTGTCGAGCGCCAGCTCGCGCTTGGTTCGCGCCAGGTACGCCGACAGGCGGCGGTCGGCGTCGAGCATGCCCAACGCTTTCCCTTCCTCGAGGTTTCCGGCAGGGTCGAAGATGAGCGGCATGCGCTGCGTTTCCTCATCCACGAAGAGCAGCCGGCTCGCGCGGTAGGGCACGCGCTCGTAAACCGGGCCGGTCATGACCTCCGCCACCTGGAAAAAATCCATGCATTCGTTGAACTCCCGGGCTACCTCGAAGAGAGACACAAGATCGGAGACCGCGCGGTCCTGGGCGGCAACAGCGGCTTGAAGCTCGCCCAGTTCCTGCCTGCGGCCCTCCACGGCTTCTTTCTCACCCAGCAAGGCCCTCTCCTGCTCGCTTCGAACGCAGCTTGAGCGCCAGATCTCGAAGGCGAGCAGTAGCAGGAACCCCGCCGCCAGGACTGCGATGGCGAGCGCCATCAGCGCCCCCCGGAGCGGACGCGGTTGCGCCCCTCGCGTTTCGCCTCGTAGAGGTAGCTGTCCGCCACCCGGATCAGCTCCTCGGTGTCTAGGGCGTCGTCCGCCATCACCGCCACGCCGACCGACACGGTCAGCGGAAGTTGCTGCTTGCGCAATCGGAACTCCGTAAGTTCCACCGCCTTGCGGATGTCCTCCGCGACCTCGAGCGCCTCGGCGCGGCTCGCAGCGGGCAGCAGCACCCCCAGCTCCTCCCCCCCGTAGCGCGCCACCACGGCCTTGGCGGGCACGGTGCCGGTGATGATACGCGCTATGTGCTGCAGAGCCAGGTCTCCCGCCGCGTGTCCAAAGGTGTCGTTGTACTGCTTGAAATGGTCCACATCGCACATCAGAAAGGCGAGCGAGGACTTTCGCAACACCGCCCGCTCCCCTTCCTCCGCCAGGCGCTGCAGGAAGTAGCGGCGCACAAACAAGCCCGTCAGCGAATCGTGGACGGCGAGGTATTGCGTGCGCTCAAACAAGATGGCGTTCGTGACGGCCGAGGAAACCAGCACCCCCATGAGAGCGAACAGCCGGAACTGGTCGGCGTCGAACGCGTACGGGTTCTCTGCGCTGAGGCGCAGGCACCCCACCGGGCGGCCCTTGTCCAGAAGGGGCGCCACGAGCACGCTGCGGAAGGGAAACTCCGCGGGACGGTAGCGGTCCTTGAAGCGGGTGTCCTTGGCGATGTCCTCGACAAAAACAGGCTGGCGGTAGCGCAGCACCCAGGCGTCCAGCCAGTTGCCGCGCTGCTCGGCGGCGTGCTGGAGCGCCTCGCGCCGCTGCACAGCCGCCAGCTCAAGTTCCTGCGTGCTTTCATTGACCAGGTACAAAAGCCCCTCCTCGCAGGTGAGGATTTCATCCATGACCCTTGAGAGCACGAGCTGCTTGAGTTCCGTCATCAAAAGAGTCGTGGCCAGCTCCTCGGCCATCTTGCTGAGGTGCGAGAAAGCCGCGTGCCGCTCGCTTAAGACCTGCTTGCGGCTGCGCGCCACCGCGATTTCAGAGGAGTAGAGATTCATGTCCCGGGCCAGCGCTTCCAAGCGCGCTTCGAAGGCGCCTTCCTCGCGCTGGAACCGCTTTTCCAACAGATAGAAGACCGTCCCGAACACGAGGTACACGCCGGTCAGCGAGAGCCACCGGAGGTGGTCGGTGAGCAACAGGGCGGCCGCGCCCATGACCCCTGCGATGATCACGACCAGCGCAAAGGCCAGGCGCCCGGCCATGCGGCCCAGCCACAGGGCGGGAATCAAAAAAAGCAGGTGCACGATTGCCAGCGCGACGGGAAAGGTCGCCAGGCGGGCCGGCTCAAATGCGGCAAAGGCCGCGAGCGCCACGCACGCCAAGAGCGCCGACACAAGGAGGAGGCGCGCCAGGTGCGCGCGCGCCAGGGCCATAACGGGAATCACCCCGCGGGGGGCGGCGTGAGGATCGAGGCTTCGGTCTTGGGGTCGAAAAAGTGCGCCTTGTTCATGTCAAACACCACGTCAATGGCCTGGCTCACGCGCGCGCGGTCCTTGGCGCCCACCCGGGCCACGAAGAGCAGCTTCCCGCTCACCAGGTGCAGATAGATCTCCGAGCCCATGGGCTCGACCACGTCCACCGTGGCTCGCACGATGAATTCCGGAAGCGGGGCCTGCGCGAACAGCCGGTCATAAATGTCCTCCGGCCGCATTCCCAAAACCACCGGCGCATTCACGTAAGGCCGCAGCCGCTCGCGCGCCGTCTGCGACACGAGCAACCGAAAATCCCCTTCCTTGAAATACAGGTTCTGGCCCACAGAAACGAGGGTGCCCGTGAGGAAGTTCATGGGCGGAGAACCGATAAAACCCGCCACAAAGCGATTGACCGGCTTCTCGTACAGGGTCATGGGATCGGCGATCTGTTGTATCCATCCGTCCTTCATCACCACGATGCGATCCCCAAGCGTCAACGCCTCCACCTGGTCGTGCGTCACGTAGATCATGGTGGCATTCAGGCGATGGTGCAGCTTGGCCAGCTCGGTGCGCATCTGCACGCGGAGCTTGGCGTCCAGGTTGCTCAAGGGCTCGTCAAAAAGGAAAACTTTGGGCTTGCGCACAATGGATCGCCCCACCGCGACCCGTTGCCGCTGGCCGCCCGAGAGCGCCTTGGGTTTGCGCGCCAGAAGCGGCCGGATGT
>CAZPNG010000047.1:0-6072 GCA_964587845.1 uncultured bacterium
TTCAAGCCCCACGGCTGCTCGCGGTAAATGAGCGTCACGTGCTGGAAACCGAACCTGCGGCTCATCTCCGCATACTGGCTCAAAACAAAGCGGAAAATCTGAGGGTCGCGGGCGTTCTCGGGGATATGCGCGAAGCCCAGCATCACTACCAGCCGGTCATTCGGGTCGTAGGAGCCGTCCGGCAGCTTTCGCAAATTGTCCTCCAGGAGCTGGCGCATCGTGGTCATGCCTTCCTTGGCCTGGCCGATCGACTGAGGCGCGAAGGGCATGTGGATGACGTTGCCGAAACGCTTGGGAAGCTGCCCATCGGGCAGCGGGTACTCCCAGAGGATGTCGGGCTTAGTGGTGAGGAACGCGAGCACCGAGGCAAACACGCGGCCGGGCTCGTAGTTCAGGTACGAGAACGCAAGCATCGTGATGACCTGGTAAAGCGAGGAGGACACGCCGGAGTAGAGGATAAAAAGAAAGTACGGGATCACCATGGCGGCCGTCACCAGGCTCGTCTTCAAGCGGAACCAGGCGTCGTTGCGGTGGTAGCGCACGCGCTCCACGTACTGTTCAGCGAACTCGGTGCGCGTGTGGCGGGTCTCGGCGGCATTCGGGCCGAAGACCAGGCCCACGTGCGCCCAGAGAAGCTCCACATACGCCCACTGGAGCCGGCAGAACTCGAAGGCGTAGTTCACGATGGCGCTTGAGAACCACATGAAGACCAGCACGCCGAAGGCGGCCGTCACGAGCGACAGGTGGATCCACGGCACGTAGGAAAGCGCCACAAGCACGGGGACCCACGTCACGATGCGGCCCCAGGAGGCGAAGCGTACGGCGCTTTGCACCGTTTGGCGCATAAAATCTGGGTGGAAGGCGCCCTCGCGCTGCCCGAGGTCCGAGAGAATCATGAACAGCACGACTCCGGCATACCCGGCCCACGCCGCGAGAAGCCACCCGCTCGAAAGCACGGGCATGAGGTACAACAACTCGAGAGGAATCAGGAAGAAAAACACCTTGTGCATCGAGGTGGCGTGCTTCAGCCACTGGCGCACGAAGCCCGCCGCCGCCCACCCCAGGTAGGCCAGGCCGATCACCCCCGCCCAATACGGGTAGACGAACGCCACCAGGGCGAGCGAGAATGGCACATCGAAGAGCGTGTATCTGCCCAGGAGCGAGAGACTGAACTTGGTGACCAGGTTGTCTTTGCTTTGCTCCATGCGCGGAGCAATGGAGCGGCGCATCACCACGACGCCCGCGAGGCCTGCCACGAGTGCCGCAGCGAGATAGGCCGTTGGGCCCAGCGATGAGAGCAAGACAATCAGCGGATAGGGATTGACGCCGATCAACCCGAGAATCGACGAAAGCAGGGTGGTGTTGAGCAACACATGGACGGCGGCGGCGCCCACCGTGGCCCAGGACATGAAAGGCGAAAGACTATTGGAGATCCACCGGCGGATCCCCCGGCGCTGCTCGCGCTGCCATTGAGCCTGATCCCGCTGGTCATAGTCCTCGCCGGGGTGCGCATAGTTAAAAATCGCTTTGCCGATGCGCTTCTGCACGGCGTGCGACATGAGGACGACGCCCAGGATCGTAGTGGCAATCACCACGCCCCAGTAGAAATAGGAGAACAGGCCCCACTCAAAGAGGTGCGCGGCGAAACCGAACCCAAAGGCGAGCTTGATGAAGAGGCCGACCGCCTCGACCACCGCCTTGACGAAAGGCCTGGACACCGCCGGCGAGGGCACCGTCTTGCCGTCCGCCGTGGTAATCTGCTGCGCCCGCGAGGCGCTTTGGCGGCCGGGTTGCCTGAGGCGGTCCTGCGCGCGCGCGTGCTCTGCTTCGGCGGCAAGCCTTCTCGCGCGGCGCCGCATCAGCAATCCTCCCCCGCCGAGGATCACGAGGAATGCACTCAAGGCCGCGGCCACGAGGGCAGCCGTGGCGGAGACGTCCCGGCTTGGGGGTTGAGGCGCCAGGGCGGCTGCAGAGGGCGCCGAGCCGGGGGCAACGGGTGCAAAAAATTCAAGTTCTTTGAGGATTTCGGGGACGGGGGTCTGGGCGTTTCTCTCCCGGAGAAGGAAAGCGGCGAGGGCTTCGCGCTTCGCTTCGTCGGGCGCGCGCGTCGGTGCAGCCGTCTGGACCTCGTCGAAGACTTTCTTCAGCCCATCGTTTGAGGCGAACAACGGTTCAATCCCGCCCTCGAGCGCGGCGCGCTCGGAGCCGGACACTTCAGAGACAAAGGGAACAAACCGGCCTTCCGGTGGAAGCCGGGTGATCCCCAACACTTTCGCGGCGCCGATCGTTTCAGTCGAGTGCAGCACGAACTCCACGTAGCGGATCAATTTCTTGGCCGCTGCGACCGGGTCGGCGTCGACTTTGTCGAGCTCGCCCGCGTCTTCAAGCGCCCGCTTGAGAGCCAGAGCTTCGTCCAGGATGGCGAACACGCCCTCCAGGGAGCGGATGTTGGCTTCCCGGCGCACGCGCGCCGCCTCGGGGTCGAGGATGCCCCTCACCTCGTTGTACACCGAAAGCTCCATGATCTGCTTGAGTTCCCGGGCCTGTTTCTCGGTGTCGTTGCCCGCAGGCGCAGACTGGAAAAATCCGATTGCCTTCAGCCGCGCGGCAAGAGCCGCCTGGAGGAACTTCTCCAATCGCTGCTCGTACTGAAAGGCCTTGGAAGCGTCGAGCGGGTCCTTGATATCGCGATCGACGATCGTTCGGACCTGAGACTCCGTCGGCGGCTTCTCGAGAAGACCGAACACCTTGGCGGGTTCATAACCCAGCTGCTCCCGCACAGCGGGCTTCAGAGCTTCGCCCTTTTCATTGACCGGCACCGGCTTGCCGTCTTTGCCGATGATGAATAGGCCGACGCGATTGTCGGAATCGGCGCGGGTGGCATCGAGAAAGAGAAGCAGTTTGCCCGCGTCAAGCTGCTTGCCCTCACCGGGCTTGGGCGCCTCGTAGATGCGCCCCACCTTGAGTGTTCCCCACGCCAGGTGCGTGTACGTCCACGCTTCAAGAGCGCTGTTCACAAGCTGGGTCAGGGCCGGCGCCGGGTGCAGCTTGCGCTCGCCGATGGATCCCGCCACCGCGCCGTGGAGGTCCTGGCTCGATTGCTTGATCCGGTTCTCATAATCACGTTTTTCTTTCTCGCTGGGCAAACCCTTGAGAGTGTCAGGGTTCGGGACCCCCGTCAGAGCATCGCTTGCGGGCATAACAAGTTGCACGCCCGGGGCGACGGTCACCGGGCCGCCGAGGCGCGCGATCTCGGTCGCGACAAACGCGGCGATGGCCGGCTGCACCACATCCCTGCGGATTCGAACCGCGGCGTTCGCAGCTATCAAGCGCTCGCGGTCGACGATGCCGTCGAGCGCCGCAGTTCTTTCGCGAACGCTGATGTGCGCAGGGGGATGCCCGCCGTCAGCCACTTCCAGAGCCCGCTTCTCCTGCTCGGCATTGTGCAGCATGAGCGTGGCGTCCAAATAGGTCTTCACGGCCGGCGGGATCTTCTTCCAATCCTTGGCCTTCCACGCCTGTTCAACCGGCGCGTAGAGCCCCGCCGTCCAGGGATCCAAGTCCATGGGTTTCTGGTCGATCGCTAGGCCCCGCAGCGCGATGAGCAGATGGTCCGCAGGATCGTAGCCGCCCAGAGGATCGACGTAGTTTCGGCCCAGCGCGGTGCCGACGAGGTAGAGAAGAGCTTCCTCGCTCGGGGCAGCCAAGCCGGCTCCGGTTTTGCGGATGCGGTCCGCGACCGCCTGAGCGACCGCCTGCACGCCGTTCAACTTTTCAAAAGCGCCGTCCGGTCCGTAGAGATGGAGATCGTATCGCGGGTTCGGTGGCCCCACAACCTGGGTGTCTCCCACCAACGCTTCGAGTGTGATGGCCCCATCAACCACATGGAGCGGAACCTCGATAGCCCCTTCGCGGCGCAGCGTGCTCAGGACCACGCCTGCCGCTTTTTGGATGCGCAGTGCGCGGCCGAACTGGGCAGCGGGCAAGCCCGCCAGCTCGCGGTCCAGGAGCCGCACCATGAACGGCGGCACGCCCTGCGTGGCGGGGTCCAGGCCGTGCGACTTACTGAAGAGATAACGCTCCGTGATCGCCTGAAACTCAAAGGCCAGCTTGATGTAAAGCGGCGGCAGGCCGTCCTCGTCCACGCGCCTCGCGAAATACTCCAGGAGCGAAATCTCGTCCTGGGGGAGGTCCTCAAAGGCGCGCGGCTTGAAGGCGGCCCCCGGCTGCGCGTGCGCCTGCATCATTCGGTCCACCGGCTCCATGGCTGCCAGGTAGAGGTCCCCGAGATGCTTCACATCCACCAAAAAGCGGTTCAGGTACGCCGGGTCGAGGTCGAAGGACACTTTCCCGACCACCCCGTTGATCGACGAGAGCGGCAGGTGCGCGTTGGCTTTCAACTCGCCGTAGCCCCGGACATGGATGTAGCGGTAAATGGCCTGCGTGACAAAAATATCCTCTTCGACCGACAGGCGGTCGAGCAGCTTGTCAGTGTCGATGCCCACGGCCTTCAGGCGCGCCACGGTGGCGGGATCCTTCAATTGGTTCTTCACCTCGGCGCGCACGCTCAGGTCCACGAAGCGCTTGATGCTGCGGTCCACATCAGCATCCTCATACAACCCCATCATCTGATTGGCGCTGGCTTCCCGCCGCTCGCGCACATCCGCGCGCGACTCGTACGCCTCCTGCAACGCGCGCTCGATGTGAAGTGCCCGCTCGCGGTTGAAGTCCTCGCGGCGCGCGGCCACTCCCCCAGCCACGGCCTGCGTGAGAGACGCGCTGGAACCATCCTCGCCCGTGATCAGGACCTCATCGATCACCCGCCGCAGGATCTCGACATCCCGGGTTTCAGGGCGGTCCGCGTTCGCCAGCATGAGCTGCTCGACCAGGCCGTCGCGCAGCCCACCGAGCTTGGCGACCGCCTGCCTCTGCTCCAGAAGCGCGATGCCCAGCAGGGCAACCTCTTGGGGATCGGGATCGTGCCCAAGCTTGGCGCGCACCCAGGCGTCGAACTCCTCCACATGGCCTTCCCAAAGCATCCGGCGGCCCTCCCGATAGTCGTCGATGTCCTCTTGAAAGTAATGCGCCAGGATCTCCTCCCGGGTCGGCTGGATGTCCGCCGCCACTCGGTCCACCATCCGAACGACGCCGGCTTCTACGTTCCGGTCGGGCGCGGCCGCCGGCGGGTAGCCGAATACCATTTGAAAGTCCGAAAGCGCTTTCGAAAACATCTCGCTTTGGCGGCCCAGGTCCTTGTAGCCGATCTTCAGGAAGTACTCGCGGTCGAGCAGGTCCTTGAACTTGCGCCGGTCCAAGTGCTCGCCCGTGACCTTGAGGCGCCGGTAGAGCTCGTCGCGCAGCACGTTGAAGGAGCCCAGCGACAAGAACTTTCCAAGGGAGTAATAGGCATAGGCCTGCACTTCCACATAGTCGGAGATGTAATTCTCGACGGCTTCGGTGCCGCGATCGAGCTCGCCCCGGTCCGCCAGGTAGGCGTACAGACCCGCCGCGTCGAACTCGAGGAAGGCGGCGACACGCGAGCCCAGCTCCGCGATCTTTTTCTCACCCATCTCGGCTGTGCGCCTACTAATCCCGGCGGCGTCCAACTTCGCCTTCTCATCAGTCGACAGCTCCACAAAGGGCTTGCCGCGCTCCTCGAAAACTTCCGCCAGCTTGCGGGCCGTGCGCTCGCCGACCTTGAATTTTTCCTCCTCGATGCGGCTCGTCACGGCCAGGTACGTGTCCAACTCCCGGCGCACTTGCGCCTCGAACTCGGCCGGCGACTTCCCTTCGCCGAGCTCCCGCAGGGCCCGCACGCTCAGGTACTGGCCGGTGCGCACGTCGTAGAGCTGGCCCTGTTTGCCGACCGAAAGCTTCATGCCCTCGTGCGTGGCGGAATATTGGGCCACGATCTGAACCAACGTGCGGATTCGGTCTTCAAACTGGCTGTAAGTCAAGTGATGGCGCGGAATGTAGTCCTTGCCGTACGCCACGGACACCTCCGAGAGATGCCCGGTGAGGGGCTTGCGCTCGCCTTCCAGGCCCTGCAAATAGCGGTCGCCCGCGAGAAGC
>CAZPNG010000048.1:0-8859 GCA_964587845.1 uncultured bacterium
ATGGAACGGCAGATCCCTGCGCGCTCCGGTGAGGTTCACCGCAGCCTGCAGGAATTCCGAGGCGCGCCATTGATCACGAACCTGTGCGGCTCTCTCGGGTTCAAACTGCTCTTTCAGAGTTTCTTCGTGCGTTGGAAAAAGCGCGGCATAACGAACAGACCGATGCGTCAGAACCTGAGCGCGGCGCCAGTGGCCTTCCCCCAGCTGTTTCGTAAAAAACGGATCGGTCACCTCTTCGTATCCCGCCGGCAGGCGGTCTTGCGGGACCTTCAGATGCTCCAGGGCGGCGAGAAGAATCTCATCCCTGCGGCCCCTCAGGAAATCCACCAGCTCGGCCGTGCCCGCGTTTTCAGCGCGCCCCACGAGGAAATCATAGAGGTCGTTCAGGTGCCAGGCGAATGGGTCCCTGTTTTCTGCAAACGAATCGTTCAGCGCCCCAAATTCAACGGATGGCGAGCGCTCTAGGCCGAGCGACGAAAGCTCGGAACCTAGCCCGGGGAAGACATCCGCCTGTAAGCCCCAGGAGCCCCTGCTTGCTTCTGATAAAAGCCTGCGTTTCGTTTGCCTGAGGAACTGCAGGCCTTCCGCATCCTCGTGATCAATCTCCTGGGGCTGCATGTGGAGGAGGTGCAGTCTGCGAAATAGGGTGTAGATATCTGCGCCGACGGCCGCGACGCGGGCGGCATGCAAGGTGTCGGTCCGGGCGGGCGCAGGGCGGGGCGCGTCGTGGATGCCGTGCCGCCTGAGCAGTCCGTCATATCTGAGGTCCCCCATGCCCACCAGCCGCCGGCCCGCCAGGGAGAGCATTTCAGTTAAGGACTTCAAGTAAAACTGAACCAAGATGCCGAGCTCGGCATAGATTTGCTCGCTGATCTCTCGGACGAATGTCCCTATCCTCTCCCTGTCTGTCTGCTCGATGGGTTCCAAGCGGTCTTCAAGCGCGATGACAATGTCCAGATCGGAGGGCCCCAGGCCCAGGACTGAAGCGGCTCGCGCATCGTCGAATGAGAGGCCGCTGAAGACGCCGATCCGAGGATCCGAGGTGAAGGCAAAGCTGCCGATGACACCAACAACCTGCAGGGTCCTCCCGGTTTTCCGCCCTCCATCCGTTTCAATCCTGTCAGCAGCACGGTTCAGGGCCTCTTGGTAACGGATGAGTGCCTCCCGCCTGGCTGCGTCGTTTACCGCCATCCCATTCGCATCAAACTCAGGATCTTGACCAGACGGCTCCACCGCGGCCGGCGCCCGGCGGGGGGACCCAGGAAGCGCGCCCTGAACGCGCAGCTGGGGTTCGGTTGAGCTTGTGTCGGCCAGTCTCTCGCCCTGGCGAATCAAAATGACCGGCCGGCGTTCCCAGAGCTTCGCTTTCCAGTTGAAAAGGTCCATCTCCTCGCCGCCGAAGAAAACGTCATAGGTGCTCAGCGAAGCAGGGTCGCGGATGACGGCCTCCCCATACGCCTTCGCAGGAAGAGCCCGCGCCAAGCGCCCCTCATCCCCAAGCCGCGCGCTCACCCTGATCCCAAAGTCCGGCGATCGATCCCGCTCGGCCACGAGGAGATCACGAAGCAGTGGGAGGTGCAGATACTCGCCCTCAAAGAGCACCGCCGCTTCCGGATGCGTCACGGCCCCCAGCCGGATCCGCCCGTCATCGAGAATGGAAATATCCGTCAGCAGCTCAAGTTTCTCGACGCCGATCCGATTTCCGCCTGGGTCAACCAGTGTGCCGTCGGGTCTGGCGAAAACCTGCGCATCGCCCGTCTCGATGTCCTCGTGACGAACTGCGACGCGTCCGTCCCGCGCAACCCAGTCGACTTCGCGATCAATCTGGCCGAGTTGATCGCGAAACAAGAACACGGTCGGCACACCGCGGTTGGACTCGTCCTGCTAGTGCGAGGTCAGCCGGCCCAGCGCTCCCTGGAAATCGGTGCCGAGATAGACCCGGGTCGAATGTGTTCGCTCGCCCCGCTCAGGCAGCGTGAACCCGTAGGCGGCGCCCGTTGCCGTGTGATGGGCGTGTGGCTTCAGGCGCGCCACGCTTTGATTGGCGTGCTGCGAAAGCACCGTGAGGAAAAAAGTGCGCAGTTGCGGGATTTTCAGAAGCGCCAGCTCGCTCTCCTCGGAGGTCATGACGGCGAGTGGACGAAGTGCGGCGAGCTGCCCCTTGCCTTGGGCGGGATCGATCTGCAACGTGTCATAAAACTCAAGGCCCCCGCTGCTTGGAATAATCAACAGCGCGTGCACCCTACCGCGAAGACGAACGGGCACAGGCCCCTCGTTGCTCGTCTTCACATGCACGATGGCTGCAGGCCCAAACTTTGCGGGATGCACCCACCGGAAGTGATCCTGCATGCCCACCCACACGTCCTCTGTGAAATCGGGTACCAGCAGCCGTTTTCCCCGGACCGTAACGTCCTGAGACGGCAGCGGCCTGGAGGCTGCGAGATTCTCATCGATGAAGGCTTCCTGATTTGCGG
This sequence comes from uncultured bacterium, assembly GCA_964587845.1. Taxonomy (GTDB): domain Bacteria; phylum Omnitrophota; class Omnitrophia; order Omnitrophales; family CAZPNG01; genus CAZPNG01. The sequence goes on from CAZPNG010000048.1 coordinate 2,475, forward strand.
GCCTGCGCAAGAAAGCGTGTTGCGCCCGCTCCGCTAGATTCGTCAGCGGAGCCAGCTGATCGCTCAAGAAGTCAAGCGATAGGTAAATCTGCCGTCCCCTCTCAGCCTCCGGTGCCTGCACGCTGACCACTTGCTGCATGGGACCTATGGCAATGAGTCGCACTCCCCCTTCCAGTTTGACTGCCCCGAGTACCGCGTAATCGGAGGGGTCCTCCAGGTTCACAAAGGCGACGACGTCGAGCGGTTCGCCCTCGATGAGCTTGCGGGCCTTCACCCTCTCAAGTTTGATAAGCGCACAAGCTCCCTCGAAGACGCCCGTCTGAGTCCAGAGCCGCTCCCAGCCTGCCGATAGGACGTGAAACTTCACCCGCCGCTCACCCGTGCCCTTGCGCTTGTGCACCGCGAGCCCCTTCAAAGCGTCGGGCTTGGCCCGGGCGATCCCGCCTTCGAGAATTTTCACGACCTGGGCGAGGGCTGTCTTCTCGGCTGCCGGAAGATCGACAGCGCTCCCGCTTAACGCGTTCGCCAGGGGTGTGGGAGTTTGTATGGAATCTGTCTCCCGGCGGTAGCGGAGGATGATAAGTTTCTGCAAATCAATGCCCAGCCCTTCGGAAAGCTTTTTAAGTGTCGGCAATCTCGGCACGGACTCCCCGCGCGCCCACGCGCGAACGCGTCCTTTGCTCACGCCCGCCGCATGGGCAACCGTCTCGACCAAGACCTCAGCAAGCAATCCCTTCACATACAAGCTGAAGGATGGGAAGTCGTCCGGATCGGGCACCGGTTCCACCGCCGCCGGCGCCCGGCGAACAGGTGAAGCGCGCAGGAAGGTGGCGACGGCAGCAAGGTCACCCAGGAAACGGGTATCGGGAAGCCGGATGAAACCGCCCTGGTCGGTCGTGGCCGGCACAATGCGCAGGAAAGGATGCTGCTTGAAGCGTCCCGGATTCTGGGTGGTCAGCTGGGCGAGATTGCCGGCAGGCGGCTGACTGATGACCGGCAGCATGTGCTGGACCATGCCCAGCCCGGCCACGTCGGCGCGCCAGGGAGCGGGCAGGCCGTAACGGGACCAATCGGTTTGAAGGATTTCATCGACCAGGCGGGCGACGGACTCGGCGGGAATGAGAGCGGACTCTCCCGGCTGCGGATCGGGCCGCGGCAACTGCTTGAGTTTGCGAAGAAGCTCAGCGCGGTAATCGGGCAGCACCAGTCGCTTCGGGTCAAACCTCTCATTCTTTCGCGAGGGATCATAGTACATGTCGCGCGTCAGGACCCCGGCGAGCGCCCACAGGTAAAGTTTCCAGCCGCTCAAGGCGAGATGCGGGGAGAACTCGTTACTTTCCTCCAGGATCTCCTCAAAGCGCCTCGCATCCCGGTCCCGCGCGGCGATCAGGTGCGCCGCAAACGCCGGCACGTGGCCCTCCCCCGCTTCGGACCCTACCAAGACGTGAAGATCGGGCAAGCCCACCGATGGGATGGCGTCGTGCTTGCTGTGCCGGATGTGGGTGCCCGTCCAGAAGAGTTCATAGAAGAGCATCTCGATGAGGAGCGGCTCGGGGAGCGTGCGCAGCCGGTCGGCCAGTTCGACCTCGAGATCATCGTCGGTGGTGTAGGAGGCGACCGACAGCCATGCCCCCAGCGGCCCGTGCGTGTCGGCCGGCCAGCTCTCCTGCAGCGCGAGAACGGCCCGGCGGAACGTGTCCCGGTCCGGCGTGCCGATCTCGGGCAGGCCGTACTCGCGGCGCAGCTCGGCTACTTCCTGCGCTCTGACATCGAAGTCCTCAAAGTTCGCGTCCTCGGTCAAAAGAAAACGGATGAAGAGCAGCAGCTTGCGCGAGTTGTCCCGATTCACTCCTCCCGGCCCGAAGTGCGCGCGCGCCGCCTCCACCCATGGCGATTCAGTGGCTCTCGCCGGCGCCCGGCGCAGATTTTGGTCGGCGCCGCCGGGAAGCCAGAACGCCCAGTCCGCGTCGCTGACCTGCGGATATCGAAGCTGCTTGTCAAACAGGAGCTTTTCGGTGCCGGCCGCGAGTCTGTCAGCACTGATGCGGGCGAACTCGGGCACGTCCGTGGATTGCAGGACAGGCTCTCCCTCGGCCGTGAGCGCCACGGGACTTTTGGATGGCCGGGCCAGGCCCGTGTCCAGAAGGTGCGCAATGTTCAGAAGATCTGCTTGATGAACTTGAGAAAACCCGGCGGCTCTCAACACCTGGTTCCAGCCCGCAAGGTGCAGTCGAACCGGCCCGCCTCCCGGGCCTGAAGGCACGACATCGTAAACCTCGGGCCTTTCTGTTTGCATGACAAGCAGGCGGGCCTCTAGGCGCTCGGGCCGGCGCGGCATTTCGGCGAACTCTGCGGCCAGAAGTTTGGGAAGCGTGCCCTGAAAGCCCGGATCCACCAGGACAACGGCGCGGGCCTCGTCAAGGTGCTGGCGCCGGATTTGACGGCGAACCGATTCTTGCGGGCCGCTCATAATTCGGCGCGTCACGTACAGGCGGCGGATCCGGGAGGAATCCAGGCCCCGCGCGCGGGCAATCTGCAGGGCCTGCTGATAAAGGTGCGCACCGCCGCCCATGAGATAGACCAGCAAGACGTCGTGGCTCGCGGCGTAGAAGCGCTCGAGATGCCCTTCAACGAGCGACCGGTTGAAAAGGAATGCTTGGCGCATCGCCACCATCGTGAACAAGTCGTCCACAAAGCGGGTCAGGACTTGCTTCGCCAGCCGGGCGTCTTTGGGCCGATCGCGCCGCTCGGCCACCAGGGCGAAGCGGTCGAGGATCCCGTTGACCACGCCGACCATGTCCCGCCCTTGCATCGTTGCGCGCAGATCCCGGGACGCGCTCCCAACTTTTTGCTCGGCCGGCGCGGCTCCGTGAAGCACGGCCTCCATGAACTCTGCAGTCGACGTGAAGGGCCCGCGATCAGGCCCAGCCATGGGGATGGACCGGGCGAGCAACTCCATGCCGGCCCGAAAATGGAACTGCGTAGTGTCCTTCTCGCGCGAAATGAGCGGGTGCTGCTTGAACAGAAAGCGCCATAGGATCTCCCACCACGAAGCATTCAAGGTTGTGAGATCCGATCCCTGCGCCCGTAGCCCCTCAATGAGAGCGCGGATTTCTTGGGGCGAAATCCCGTCTATCGCCAGGTGGTCCGGATCGGTGCTTAAGCTCTGTGAATCTTCAGCCGCAAGACGCAAGATGTGCTGAATGAACCGCATGGCTGCATCGATGCGTTGCTGATCCGATCGCGGAAGAACCCGCAAAATCTCATCCTGCACGATGGCCGGCGCGCGGCGGCCACCGCCTGCGGTCGGAGTCTGAGGTCTGTAGCGCAAAATCAATTGGGGTCGTTTCGACCCAAAGGCCTGCCGCTCGCCCTCCTCGATCAAGAGGACGGGAACGCGAACCCAAACGGATCGATCTGGATCAAACACCCGATGACGCCCCCGCAAGCGGCGCACGATGTAGGTCACTTGCGTCCGCCGTTGCCGGATATCCGAACGCTCGTCGCCAAAGACGTACATCGGAGGCGGCGGGCCCACCCTCTTCAACTCCGGCGCCACCTGGAGCCCATACTCCGGCCGGTTTGTCTCGAGTTGAGAAATCAATTCCACCAGAAGCGGCAGATGAACGCTATCTCCCTGAACCAGAACAATTCCATCCCGGCTGCGAAGGCCGCTCAGTCGAAAACGCCCGCCGGCAAAAAGCGATATTCCCGTGACCGGCTCAAGCCGTGGCATCCCCGTCAATCGGCGGCCTCTCCGATCCAACCATTTCCCATCGGGAGATCTAAAGACACTCCCAAGAGTGACAACCTGTCTTTGGGCATTCAACCATCGACCGCTCGTGTCCACCCGATCGTCAGGAACTTCATAGACCTCGACCGTTGTCGAGCCGGCGCTCGCTGCAACGCTCCCCGGACCCGTGAGATGTGCCACTGCACCGCGAAAGGCAGGACTCACGTAGAAGTCCGTTCTGCGTTCGGGTTCGACTCCCCTGCCCAAGGTGAATTGGAGTGATGACGAGTTCCGACTCGGTGCTGTCACCGGCCTCACCTCCCATCTTCCGGAGCGCGAAAGAGCGAGCAAGAATGTGGACAGCCCTTCGGGAGAAGCTAACAGGCTGTAGGCAGGTCCGCGTGCCTTGAACTCCAGAAGCGGCATTTCTGCATCTCTCTGCCGCCCTGGCACCCGCGGATCGACCTGCAGCGAACTCCAGATCTGAATCTTGTCCTTCAGAGGCAGAATGAAAAGCATGTTGAGTCTTCCATCCGGATAGCGAAACTCGTGCACCCGGCGGCCGCGGCTGGGTTCGACCTCGACGATTCCAACCGGTTCATCTGCGCTCGCCACCCGCACGATTCGGAGATTCGATCCGTTTGGAGCCCACACGGTGCCCGAATGAGCGTAGGGCACCAAGAGGGCGCGGTGACGAACCCTCAGAAGGTCCGTCTTAAAGGGCCTGCTCCTCCTGAGACGCTCCAAAACAAACGCTTCTTGATTTTCCGGCTTCCCCAAAAAATCCTCCCGCGCACGCCACGCAAAGTCGAAAAAGAAAGGGGCGTTCCGGCCTAGAATCTCTTTGGTAAGAACCAGGCTCTTGCGGAGCCGGACGCTCTTCACCTGACCCGACGGCCCAAGCAGAATGATTCTTCCGCGCGGCGCGGCGATCAGAATGACGTAATCCCTCGGATTGCCCCGGTTCACATACGCAGCAAAGTCGAATGGTTCGCCGTCCGCAAGCGATCGCTCCGTCGGCCCAAGCAAAGCGGTGCTTTCGCGCACCAAATCGGTGGCCCATACGTGCGCGCGCTTCCCCAGAACCGATAGACTGGCTATCTGACTCCCGATCTTGTGCGCCCGCAAGAGGCCTGGGTCCTTGGCGCGCTCCTTGACAGAGGCTTCGAAAACTTTCAAAGCTTCCCCGATCGCAACCTTCAGAATACCCGGTAAGCGAACCCTGCTGCGCGCAAACTGATCTGCAAGCGGCGTACGAAGGCTTTTAGGGGGGCCTTGTTTTCGGTAGCGAAGTCGAATCAGGGCACGTTCATGAATGCGAAGCCCCCGCGCAAGCCTTTTGAGATAGAAAAAATTCGGCCGCGTCTTACCGTGGGCCCAGTTCCAAGCCCCCTTGTACGTCACCCTCGCTGCCGCAGCGACCCGCTCGACGCCCACGCGCTGCAGATAGTGGGTAAGCGCCTGGAATTGTTCGGGGTCGGGAGCGGACCCCGTGGCCGGCGCCCCCACGTGCGCCGGGCGCCGGCTTGGGCGCGCGCTCTCCCCACCCGAACGCGAGGCGGCCTGGCGCAGCTTGATGATGAAGCGATCCATATAACGCCGGTAATACGCGTAGAACGCGTCGAGATCGGCTGCGTAGAGCGCTGTCTTTCGACTGCGGCCCCTCTCGATTAAGCGGATGTATCGATCGTGCAGCCGGCCCTTAAACGGGAAGCCGGGGTCCTGGGGAACCTGATGAAGGTAAATCTCCTTAAACGTGCGCGTAGGTTCCACGCGGCCCGGGCGAGACCACGGAAGGTCCAGGCCGAGCGTCTCCCAGCGTATGTCGCGCAGCCGCTCAAAGAGCCGGATCACCTTCTCAGGCGCAATGTTCTGCGGCGCGCCTCCCCTGCCCGAACCCACAGCGGGCAAGCGCACGAGGATTTGAGCCAAGTCAGAAAGATAATCGTAGGCCTCCAGGGCCGTCGGAAAATTGTGGGGGTACAAGTCGCGCGGTGTAGACACGTAGTCGTCCCACTCCGGATCGGGAAATTCGTCTCGCAGCAGCCGGCGCTCGTAGGGATAAATCATCGGGTTCACGGCGGCAGCGATGGCCCACTCGAAAGGAACGTTCCACGAGGGCAGTTTAGAACTTGGGGCCATTCCTGGCGCGACGATCAGACCCTGGGCTTCGGGCGGCCCGTGGGGATATCTTTCCTGGGCCTCGATGAAATGCGCCACAAGTGCGGGAAGCTGTCCCCAGCGCGCGGCTCTTCCCTTCCTCGGCGGCTGGCCCACGAGAATGAGGTTGTCGAAGTAGTAGCCCCGGTAGCCGTGCTCGTGCGTCCAGGAATGCCAAGGCTTCGTACTGCGCACGTGCTGGGCGATGCCAATCACTTCATAGAGAAGGACGCGCAGAGGCCGCTCCAACTTTTGCAGCCGCCAAGCAATGCGTCTGGTTGTTCGCAGCTTCGCGCTGTAGGTGGCAACTGAGACCCAGAACTCGGCGGGACCGAATTTTTCGTCAAGCTTCCGCTGCCCCCAGATCTGATAAAGACGTTCCACATTTCGATTTCGCACCGCGCGCGCCGGCGGCTCCAAGCCCAGGACTCCCTTCAGTTCCCCGCGCAGAGAAACCGGCACCTCAGTGTCGACCTTGCGAAAGAGCGTGCT
>CAZPNG010000049.1:0-2721 GCA_964587845.1 uncultured bacterium
CGTCCTGCTGCTCTGCCTTGCTCCCGTTCCAATTCAAATGAAACCGGATTTCCGTGCCCTTCCCCGGGAAGGTCTTCACCTCCAGCCCCTTGCCCCCCGTAAAATGGCGCAGCCGGTGATCGATGTTGTACAGCGCGATGCCCGCGTGGTCGTGCGAGGCGTGCGTGTGGCGGCGCCTGCGCCAGGTATCCATGTCAAAGCCCACGCCGTCGTCCCGGATCGCCACCACGATGCCCGTGTCGTTTCGCGCGAGCTCCACCACCACCGTGCCGGGCGTCTCCTTGGGCCGGATGCCGTGCTTGACCGCGTTCTCCACGAGCGGCTGGATGATCAAGATCGGACAGGGAATGTTCTCCAGCGCGTCCGCGAGCTTGTTTTGAATCTCGAGAAAAACCCTCTCCGGAAACCTCGCCTTCTCGATGTCGAAATAGGTCTGCATGAAGTTCAGCTCTTCCTTCAGCGTGCTCATCGTGTGCTCGGTGCCGAAGAGCGCCCTCAAGAAGACGGCCAGCTTCATGACGAGCGAGCGCGCCTTCTCGCTGTCCTCCCGCCGATAGAAGCCCGCGATCGTGTTGAGGGTGTTGAAGAGGAAGTGCGGCTTGATCTGCGACTGCAAGAGCTTGAGCTTGGTGGCCAAGAGGGAAGCCTCCGCCTCCTGACGCTTATCCATGTTCAATACAAGCTGGAAAACAATGAAGAAGGTCGACAGCGCCACGCCCGCGAACAGGCTCATCCCGCCGATCGACATCACGGTCTTCACGAATCCGATCACCGGGTAGTGCGGCAGGTAGACAAAGCTCCCCTGCAGGCTCCCCAAGAGCGAGCCCGCGAGAAAGGTGCCGAGCGGATTCTCGATGAAGTCTCTCTTCACGGAAACCAGCGCCGCTCCGATCAACCCGGCGCCGATGGGAAGCACCATGACCAGGGGATTGGCCGCGAAGACGAGAATCCTGGAGAGAGCGACCACGACACCCGTCGCGATTCCCACCGCCTCTCCGGCCGCCAGGCCCGCCACGAGCGGCAGGACCACGTCCAGGTTGACGTAGTAAGGCTGCAGGGAGGGCGGAGCCTCCCAAATGACAGGCGCCCCAAAAATCGCAGTCGCGGAAAATACCAGCACCGGCACGATTTCCTCGGCCCAGCTCGCATCGCCGGTTCGCGCCTCGTCGAGAAGCGGCCAGCGGGCCATCAGGAGCGCCATCAGGAAGAGCGTGATAAAAAGTTTTAGAAGGCCCTTAAAAATGCCGCTCAAAAAAATCGGCTGAAACTGCTTCGAGCCCTTGGGCATGCGCCGCTCCAAGCCCTGGAGTTTTGCGGCGACTTGCGCGAGCTCGTAGCGTACGCCCACCTCATCGCCCTTGACGAGCGCCGCATGCGCCCGCAGCAGATTGAGACTGATCGCCGTGACGTCATAGCCGGCTTTGTCCCGTTGGGCGGTCTGCTCGGCAAACCCGTCGTAGAGGATCTTGAGGTCTGTCAGAGATGCGGATTCTTCAGCGTGACTTGCAGGGGGAAAAGCGAAGGCAACGATCAGGAGCGCGATTAAAGAGGCCGCCCGCGGCGCGAGCCGCTTGCAGGTCGACGATAACCGGTTAGGCTGCCCCTGGGCCATCATACCTAAAATCTAACACACGCCGCCCAGAAACGCAAAACCCGTGTCGAATCGTAAAGTTAATAATTACAGCTACTTACGATTTATCCGCCATCTTTAAAACCGCCTGCCGGATGCCGGATACAGGGGAGCTTTCAGCCATCGCCAGGGCCTTCGCCCGACGCAGGACTTGCCGAAACATCCCGGCGGTGAGTCTGCCGGTCTGCGTGTTCTGCCGACTGGGATGGTAGACGTCCACCAAGTAATGCGGGGAGCGTTCGAACCGGTACACCGCGCCGTGGCGAAAGGGAAAATCGCCAAGGCGCCGGCCCGCAAGCTCTCCGGACTTGAATCGCATCCGCAGGCAGGCATCATGAGCCACTTTGCCCAACGCCACCAGAACTCGCACCGCGCTGAGCAGGGGGATTTCCCGTTCCAGGTACCCGACGCACGTGGCGATTTCCCGCGGGGCAGGCTTGTTCTGGGGAGGCGCGCACCGCACCACCGAGGAGATATAAGCGTTCCGTAATGACAGCCCGTCGTCCGCCGATTTGCCGACCGGCCTCGAGGCAAGCCCCTCTTCATAAAGCAGCCGAAACAGAAACCGCCCCGAGGCATCTCCCGTGAACATGCGCCCCGTACGGTTGGAGCCAAAGCGGCCGGGAGCCAGACCCACGAAAAGGATCTCGGCATGGGGGTCCCCAAAACTGGGAACGGGCTTGCACCAATACGCGGGGAATCGCTTGCGGATGTCTGAAAGGTAGCGTACCAGGCGCGGGCAACGGCGGCAGGCGATGACCTTTTTTTGCAGCTGCCCGAGCGCCGTATCTCTAGGCAGCAAGAGGGGATGCGGGAGGTTGGCCCGCGGCGTCCGGGAGGTCGCGAAAATATTCCTTCTGCCGAAAGCCATAAAACCGGGCAACCCAACTGGCCGGAAATGCCGTCACTCCTGCATTAAACTCGGATGCTGCGGCGTTGTACCTGCTGCGCTGCACGGCGAGCCGATTGGCGGACGATTCAAGCTCCGTGCGAAGCGCCGCCAAATCTTGGTCAACGTGGAGTGAAGGTTCTCGCCCCACGACCGACAAGAGCCGAGAAACGGAGGAGTTCAAAGCAGCTTCCGAAGCTAC
>CAZPNG010000050.1:0-8161 GCA_964587845.1 uncultured bacterium
ATGTCTTTTTCTCTTCACCTTCCCGCGTGCCGTTCTCTCGGACTAAATTAACTTCTATGAGGCCTTCGGCGGCGGCCAGGGCCCCGCAGGGGGCGCGGCCGCGGCCGGCTCGGGCAGCCTCACGGGCAAGATCGTTTTTGAGGGCGCTCCCCCGGCCGAGACGGCCATTAAGATGGAAGCAGACCCCTACTGTGAGCTTCAACATTCCACGCCCGTCACGCTCCAGGAAATTGTCGCCAACCCGAACGGCACGCTGAAAAATGTTTTCGTGTACCTCAAGGAAGGTGTCTCGGGGACCTTTCCGGCCCCCGCCGAGCCCGTGAAGTTCGACCAGAAGAACTGCTGGTACGACCCGCACGTGTTCGGCCTCCGGGTGGGCCAGCCCGTCGAAATCTGGAACAGCGACGACACGCTTCACAACGTGCATGCCTATCCCGAAAAGAGCACGCCGTTTAATCTCGGCATGCCGGTCAAGGGGATGAAGCTGCAGAAGACCTTCACGGCTCCCGAGGTCATGGTGAAGATCAAGTGCGACGTGCATCCCTGGATGCAGGCCTACGCCGGGGTGCTGGACCATCCGTTCTTCAGCGTGTCGGGCGCGGAGGGCACTTTCGATCTCAAGGGCGTTCCCGCGGGCACCTACACGGTCGAGGCCTGGCACGAGAAGCTCGGCACGCAGACGCAGCAGATCACGCTTGCCGATCGAGAATCCAAGGCCCTGGACTTTACCTTCAAAGCCGCGTGAGTCCCTGGATGCCCTGGCTTCCTGAAAACATCTCGCTCCTCGGCGGGAAGGTCGACTTCCTTTTTTACGTCGTCCTGGCCATCACGGGCGTCGTTTTCGTTTTGGTCGAGGCCACGCTGATTGCCTTCATTCTCCTCTACCGCCGCCGAGAGGGCCGGCGGGCCGCCTACACGCACGGCAATCAGGCGGTGGAACTGGTCTGGACCCTGATTCCAGCCGCGATCCTGGTCGTCCTGGCGTATTTGAGCCAGACCACGACGGCCGAGATGCAAAGCGGCAAGGCGTACGCAGGCGAGCCGCTCGAGGTGGAGGTGACCGGCGAGCAGTTCGCCTGGAACGTGCTTTATACGACAAGCGGGGTGACGGCTCTCAACCGCGTGCGCGTTCCGGTGAACCGGCCGGTGCGGGTGACGCTCTCGTCCAAAGACGTCATCCACAGCTTTTTTCTCCCGAACTTGCGCGTCAAGCAGGATGCCCTGCCGGGCATGAAGACGAGTCTGATGTTTCAAGCGGTGAAGACCGGTATCTACGACATCGCGTGCGCGGAGTTTTGCGGGCTGGCGCACTACCGCATGAAAGGATTTCTCACGGTCATGGAGCCCGCCGAGTTCGATGGCTGGCTGACCGGGGAGATCCAGGCTGCGCAGCCGCCGCCCCCGCCGGCTGCGGCGCCGGTTCCCGCTGCGCCCCCCGTGTGAGGATTAAATGACTGAAGAACACAGCCACAAGAAGTTGGGTTTCTGGCGCACCTACATCTTCTCGACCGATCACAAGGTGATCGGCATTCAGTTTCTGTTCACAAGTTTGGTCTTCATGGTGATCGGCGGCCTGATGGCGATGGCCATCCGCTGGCAGCTCGCGTATCCGGGCACTCCCGTGCCGGTTCTGGGCACGCTCATCCCGGCCTTCCGCGACCTGGGCGGGATCATGCCCCCCGAGTTTTACTCGACTCTCTTCACGATGCACGGCACCCTCATGATCTTCTTTGTCGTGATTCCCATACTCGTGGGCACGTTCGGCAACTATTTGATTCCCCTTCAGATCGGCGCGCGAGACATGGCGTTTCCGCTGCTGAACGCCATTTCCTACTGGCTCGTGCCGCCGGCGGGCATCATCATGCTGGCCGGGTTCTTCATGGCGGGGGGCGCAGCCGCAGCCGGCTGGACATCCTATGCGCCTCTGTCGGCGCTCGAGCCTGTGGGCGGGCAGAACTGCTGGCTCGTCGGCGCGCTCCTGGTCGGCACCTCCTCGATCCTGGGCGCCGTCAATTACGTGACGACGATCGTCAACATGCGGGCGCCCGGCATGGGCTTCTTTCGCATGCCGCTCACGATCTGGGCGCTCTTCATTACTGCGATCATCGCGCTTTTCGCGACGCCGGTTCTGGCCTCGGCGCTGGGCATGCTGCTCCTGGACCGCACGGCCGGCACGCAGTTTTTCGTGACGGGCGGCAAGTTTCCGGGCCGCGAGGGCCTGCCGCTCCTTTGGCAGCACCTGTTTTGGTTTTACTCGCATCCCGCCGTTTACATCATGATTCTGCCGGGCATGGGGATTGTCTCCGAGGTGCTCAGTACCCACGCGCGCAAGCCGATCTTCGGCTACCGCGCGATGGTGTACTCCATCATGGCGATCGCGTTGCTTGGCTACATGGTGTGGGGCCACCACATGTTCGCGTCCGGCATGAACCCGCTCCTGGGCTCCACCTTCATGATGTCCACCATCGTGATCGCGGTGCCCTCCGCCATCAAGACGTTTAACTGGCTCGGCACGTTGTGGCGCGGCTCCATCCGTTTCACCGCGGCCATGCTCAATGCGATCGCCTTTGTCGCGATGTTCGCGGTCGGCGGCCTCTCGGGCATTTTCAACGCCCTGGTGCCGGTCGACATCCACTTGCACGACACCTACTGGATCGTGGCGCACCTTCATTACGTGCTCTTCGGGGGAAGCCTGTTTGCCATCTTTGCGGGGCTCTACCACTGGTATCCCAAGATGTTCGGGCGCATGATGAGCGAGAAGCTGGGCAAGCTGCACTTCCTGCTGACGTTCGTGGCGTACAACTGCACCTTCTTCCCCATGCACTTTCTGGGCATCGGCGGCATGATGCGCCGCATCTACGACCCCACGCAGTACGAGTACGTGAAGCACATGCAGCCGGTGAACGTGTTCATCACGCTGAGCGCGTTTGTGCTCGGCGCCTCGCAGATTATTTTCGCCCTGAACTTTTTGGGCAGTCTCTTGTTCGGCAAGCGGGCGGGCGAGAATCCCTGGCAGGCCACGACCCTGGAGTGGACCGCGCCGTCTCCGCCGCCGCACGGCAACTTTGACGTGATCCCGCGCGTCTACCACGGCCCGCATGAGTATAGTTTGCCGGGCCTTCAGAATGACTGGCTTCCGCAGAACCAGCCTCTCGAGCGCTGACGGGCCCGGGCGACCTTCAACTGACATGACCCACGATCGAGCGCGATTCTATTTTTCCCTCCTGACGGCCGCGGCCACGTTTGTGCTGATTTGCGCCGGGGCCCTCGTCACGAGCACGGGCTCCGGCCTTTCCGTGCCGGACTGGCCGCTGTCCTACGGCACGCTTTTTCCGCCCATGGTGGGTGGGGTGCGTTTTGAGCACACGCACCGGCTGATCGCCGGCAGTGTGGCGATCCTCACGCTTGTCCTCGCGATTTGGACTTCGCGTTGCGAGAAGCGGCGCGGCGTGCGCCTGCTTGCGTGGGCGGCGCTGGCTGCGGTGCTGGCTCAAGCCATTCTCGGCGGGCTCACGGTCCTGCTCTTGCTGCCCACGGCCGTTTCGGTGGCGCACGCCGGCCTGGCGATGGCTTTTTTCTGCGCGACCGTGCTTTTGGCGTACCTTCAGGGCGGGGGGCGCCTGGCTTGGAGCCGGGGGAGCGCGCTCGCGGCCCTCACCACGCTCGCAATCTATGTGCAGATCCTGATCGGCGCGTGGATGCGCCATTCGGGCACGGGCCTCGCAATTCCGGACTTTCCGTTTTCTTACGGGGGTTGGATCCCGCCGCTCGCATCTTTTCCTGTGCGGCTTGCCTTCGCCCACCGAGTCGGTGCGCTCGTGGTGCTGGCGTTGGTCTCGGCCACGGCCGCGGCCTCATGGGCGAGAAGGCGTGAGAACCCGTCGGCGGCGCGGTTCGGGCTGCTTCTGTTGGGACTCACTGTGATTCAGGCGCTCCTCGGCGCTTTCACCATCTGGACGATGAAATCCGTCTGGGTCGTCTCGGCCCACGTCGCCGCCGGCGCCCTCCTTCTCGCCACCTCCGCCCTCGAGACCTCCACCTTTGAGACGGCTTCTCAAAGGCCTACATCTCCCGCACGGACCCCCGGGGGGGTCAGGGCTCTGGCAGGGCGCCCGCGGCCGTACGTGGAGCTGGTGAAGCCGAGGCTGACCTTGCTCTCGGTCTTCACCACGGCGGCGGGGTTTTGGCTGGCTGAGGACGCGCTTTCCTTCTCTTGGCGCATCGTGTGGACTCTTGCCGGGGCGGCCCTTTGCGCGGGAGGCGCCAGCGCACTCAATCAGGTCCTCGAGGTCAAACAGGATGCGCTCATGGAGCGCACCCGAAAGCGACCCATCCCGACAGGGCGCGTGAGCGAGCGCTCGGCGCAGCGCTTCGGCGTGGCGCTCTGCTTGGCCGGCCTTGCGCTGCTCGCCGGCCTCGTGAATCTCGCGGCGAGCGGCTTGGCCGCCCTGTCGATCGCGACCTACCTCGGCGTCTACACGCCGCTCAAGACGCGCACCACGCTCTGCACACTGGCGGGCGCCATCCCGGGCGCGATTCCGCCGCTGATCGGATGGGCGGCGGCGCGCGGGAGTCTGGACTTGGGAGCTTGGATCCTCTTTGCAGTTCTTTTCTTCTGGCAGCTTCCTCACTTTCTGGCCATCGCGCGCCTGTACCGCGACGACTACCGCCGGGCAGGGTTCCGGATGCTCGGTCTTGAGGACGGCGAGTCGAGCCAGGCCGGCCGGCAGATCGTGCTTTACGCGCTCGCGCTCCTGGCTGTCACGCTCCTTCCGGTCTGGAGGGGTGAGGTGGGAGCTTTCTATGTGGCGGGGGCGGCGGTATTGGGAGCAGCCTTCCTCGCGTTGGGCGTGATCGCGGCAGTCAAGCAAACTCCGCTCGCGGCGCGCAGGTTGTTTCTGGGCTCCCTCGCGTACCTGCCGCTTATGATGTTGCTCATGGTTGCGGGCCGTGTCGGATAAGGGGATCGTGTGATGCCGTCGGCTGTGCAGGATGCGAAGAAAGCTTCACGGGGCTTGTGGGCGCTCCTCGTCTTGGGCGTCGGCGCCGTGGCGGCAGCTTACGCGGCCTTGATTTTCGTGGGCGGTCCGGGCGCGCGGCCGGGAATCGAGGTGAAGGAGAACCTCCCGGCGCCTTCGGGTTCTCTGGCGGACTACGGCGCGGTCCCGCCCTTTTCGCTCACCGAAGCGGGCGGCCGCATCGTGACGCTCGCGGACCTCGCGGGCTCGATCTGGGTGGCGGACTTCATCTTCACGCGCTGCGCGGGAAGCTGCCCGATGATGACCTCCCGCATGGCCTCTCTCTCGCGCTCGCTTGAGGCGCGATCCGACATCAAGCTCGTGTCTTTCACCGTGGACCCCGAGCGCGACTCGGTCGACGTCCTCTCGAAGTATGCGAAGCTTGCCGGGGCGGACCCTGGACAGTGGCTCTTCTTGACGGGCGCCAAAGACGCGCTGCATGGCCTGGCGCGCAACGGTTTTCATCTCGGCGTCGAGGAGCAGGCCGAGGATGGCGCCGAACCCATCCTCCACAGCACGCGCTTGATCCTGATCGATCGGACGGGGCGCATCCGAGGCTACTATGACGCGACGGATGAAACGGCCCTGGAGCGGCTGACGGCGGACTTGAAAGGCCTGCCGTGACCCTTGCCAGCCTGCCCCACCTCAACGCTCTCCTCAACACGGCGAGCGCGGTCCTTCTCCTCGCGGGGCTGGCCGCGATCCGCGCCAAGCGGCTGGGCATCCACATCGCTTTGATGCTCTCGGCGCTCGCGACCTCCACCGCTTTCTTGATTTCGTATCTGATCTACCACGCGCACCACGGCGCGACCCCATACCCCGGCCGGGGCTTGGCGCGCATCGGCTACCTCGCGATGCTGACTTCCCACACGATCCTGGCTGTGGCCATCCTGCCGCTCGCGGGCCTGACGCTCTACCGCGCGGCGCGCCGCGAGTATGACCGCCACGTGCGTATCGCGCGCTGGGCCCTGCCCATCTGGCTTTATGTCTCCGTGACCGGCGTCGCGATCTATTGGGTGCTCTACCATGCGCAGGGTTAGCCTGGGCGCTCTCTTCCTTTGTCTGATTGCAGCAGGCAGCGCGTGGGCGTGCCCCAACTGCAAGCAAGCCTTTGAGCAAGGCGCCGCGGCCGGCGCGTTTCAAATGTACAGGATGCTCAAGGGCTTGAACGCGAGCATCCTCTTCATGCTCTGCATGCCGTTTCTGCTCGCCGGAACTTTTGCGGCGTTTCTGGTGCGCAGCTCGCGCACTTGAGAGCTCCTTCGCCCCCGCGTCTTGCTGTCGCAAGACAGCAGCGGGGGCTCAGGACGACGCAGAGGTGGGCGTCGCTTGACAAGGCGCGCTCGGTCGCCCATACTTCCCCCCATGACTCGCGCGAATTCCGTCACGGTCGCTCTGATTCAGTCCCGGGCGCTGCAGGATTCCCGCCGCAATCTCGAGCGCACGGTCTCGCGCATTCAAGATGCCGCCCGGCGCGGCGCGCAGATCGTTTGCACTCAAGAACTATTCCGCTCGCCCTATTTCCCGCAGACCGAAAACTCCGCGCACTTTGACCTCGCGGAGCCGGTGCCCGGCCCCACGACGCGGGCCCTGGGTGAGCTTGCGCGCGCCAAAAATATCGTGATCGTGGCATCGCTCTTCGAGAAGCGCGCAGCCGGCGTGTACCACAACACGGCCGTGGTGATCGACGCCGATGGGACCTTGAAAGGGCGTTACCGCAAGATGCACATCCCCGACGACCCGTGCTACTACGAGAAGTTCTACTTCACGCCGGGGGATCTGGGTTTTCAAGCCTTCCAGACGCGCTATGGCAAGGTGGCCGTGCTCGTCTGCTGGGACCAGTGGTTTCCCGAAGCCGCGCGGCTGGCGGCGCTTGCCGGCGCTCAACTCCTCTTTTATCCCACGGCGATCGGCGGAGTGGATGAGGATCCGCCGGCCGTTCAGCGAGCGCAGCGCGAGGCCTGGGAGACCGTGCAGCGCGCCCATGCGATCGCCAACGGGGTCTTCGTGGCGGCCGCCAACCGCGCGGGCCGAGAGGGGAAGATTTCGTTTTGGGGCTCTTCCTTTGTGGCGGCGCCCTTCGGCGAGGTGCTTGCGCGCGCCGGCAGGGCTGAGGAAACGCTATTGGCCACTTGTAACCTTGCCCGCATTGAAGGGACGCGCCGCGCATGGCCCTTCCTGCGCGACCGGCGAATCGACGCCTATGCAGGCCTCAGCGCTCGATTGCTGGAATCCGCCGTGTCTCCTCCTGCGCGCCGGTTGCGCCGCCGCGCCATGTCCCCGGCCGTTTAGGTTCCGTGAAGAGGTCCCCCTCGCAAAAGGTTTCAGCGTCGCGGCGGATGCAGAGCGTCGGCTGGTCTTCGGGACTTCGCATGCCCGCTGAGTGGGAGCCGCACGACGCCACGTGGCTGGCCTGGCCGCACAATCCCGACACCTGGCCCACGCAGATGGAAGAGGTGCGGGCCGTGTGGCTCGACATGATCGCGGCCCTCTCGGGCGGTGAGCAGGTGCATGTCCTGGTCAACGACCGTGCCATGCGGGAGGATGTCGCCAAGCGCCTCTCGAAGCGCCGCCTGTCCAAGAACGTTTCTCTGCATGAGATCCCCACCGATGATGTGTGGATCCGAGACAGCGGGCCGATTTTTATCCGTTCCGGCGGCGGACTCGCGGCCGTCGACTGGCTCTTCGACTGCTGGGGCAGGAAGTATTCTCCCTGGGAGAACGACGACCGGCTGCCCGAGCGCATGGCCGCGGTCACAAGATGCCGGCGCATCGAGACGGGAATTGTCCTTGAGGGCGGTTCGATTGACGTGAACGGCCAGGGCGCGTGCCTCACGACGCGCCAATGCTTGCTCCATGCCAACCGCAACGCGCACCTGACTCAGGTGGAGATCGAGGGCTTCCTCGAAAATTATCTCGGCGCCTCGCGGGTCATTTGGCTGGGCGAGGGGATTGCGGGCGACGACACGGACGGCCACGTGGATAACATCGCGCGCTTTGTGGCGCCTGACACCATTGTCGCGGCCGTCGAGGCGAACGAGTCCGATGTGAATTACGCCCCGCTTCGGGCCAACCTCGATCTCCTGCGGGACGCGCGCGACGGCAGGGGAAGGCCGTTCTCGATCGTCACCCTTCCCATGCCC
>CAZPNG010000051.1:0-4267 GCA_964587845.1 uncultured bacterium
CGCCCATGGAGGGAACGGAGTGATGGAACTGGGGGGCATATTTCCAAGGCACATCGTCGGTAAACCGAGAGACGAGAAATGGGAAGAAGCCGAGGAACATGACGAAAGTCATCGCCAGCATGTAGCCGTAGCGGTTGATCCAGCGCGAGGAGGCGATGCGCATGCCTTCGAGGACGAGCCAGCCGCTCGCCACGAAGGCCGTGTCTGTGACGAGAAGTCTCGGAGACGTGACGCCCATGTAGGGCTCCTGCGTCATGAGCCAGCTCGCGCCCAGGTCCATGGACCATGCGGCGGGAAAGAGCAGAACCCCCGCCGCGAGGATGCCCCAGCGGGCGATCCAATTCAGCACGCGTTTGCCGCTCGGGACGTCGGTGCGGCCATGCTTCGTCAGCACCCCCCTCACTTTTTCAGCAAGAGCCTCGGGCAGGCCGGGTGCAGGAACCCAGCGGTCGGCGAGGACATCCACGGCGCCCAGCTTGTCGCGAGCCGCGGCCAGGTACTCGTGCTTGCCGGTGCGCGCAAACTCGGCCAGGTCGCGCGCGGCCCCCGCAAAGCGCTCGCCCGAAGCCAGCAGCTCGACCGATAGCTCGAGGAGGTCCGCCTGCTCGGCGTCCGTCAGCGGATTTTGCCGTCGGATGAAGTGATGGATGGAACGCGCCAGGCCGCGCGCCGCGGAATAGCGCGCAGCCACGCTGAACAGCTGATCGTAATCCTGAAACTTATCTTCAAGCGCATTGATTTGCACGCGGATTTCCTCGCGCAAGACATTCAACTCGCGATGGATTGCCAGAAGCTCGTCTCGGATTCCCTCAAAATCCCACTCCACCTTCTCAAGCTGCGGCATGAAGAACGCCGCCTGAATCCTGCGCTGTGCGGCCTCCTGCGCATGCAATTTCCGGAGCGCTCGCAGGGTGCCCAAAAGCCGTCGCGCCTGCCGGCCCAACTCACCTCTCCTGGCCAGCAACACGCGCTCTCTGGCCTCCAACACGTCCCTGCGGCGTACCAGATCCTCCAGCTCAGCTGCCCGGCGCCTCGCCCCCTCCTGCGCCAAAACCCGGGCATGAGCGATGGTCCTCGCGACCCCCTGGGCAATTTCAAGATCCCGCCGCAGCTCGGAGAGCCACGCTTCAAGCACCGCTCTGTAGCCCTGCAGCCGAACCCGTGGATCGAGCCGTCGGAGGCTCCTCCGGAGGTGGTGCCGAGGAGCCGTTACGTCTCGCCCTGCCAGCCGCTGCCACCCCGGCCCGAATCTTCCATCTCTGGCATCCTCGTACATCACACTTCCAACCGGACCGAGCTCGAACTCTTTCAGGATCTCCTGCTCAAGGGACCTAAGCCGCCTGGTCGCCACGCGAGCCCCCTCGCGCCCATCCGCGGCCGCGCGCTCCAGCCCGCTTGTGCGCCGCAAAAGCTGACTGACACGGCTGTACTTCTCCCGAAGGGCCTCTTGATGGACGCCCGCATCTCTGTCGACGTCCTTGATCTTCGGGAGTGAAGCACCGCTGAGCATCCCTGGAAGCTCGGTAACTTTATAAATGCCCCGACTTCCAAAAATAGTGCCCCGCACAGCCCCTTCCTGCTCGGACACGCCCGTCACCAAACGCCGGAAGATGGGCGGCAACGCACCCTCCACCGCCCCGGAGACTGCGCGCTCGGCTGACCCAGGCACCACGGCCGCGACGCCGGCGGCCTTCATCAACTTGCGCCGCGAGAACGGAGGCGCCGCCTCAAAAATATCCCAAACGCTTGCGCGCGCCGCGCTCTGGCGGGCGGCGACCGATGCGTCTTCGGGTGCCCCGGCTGCCGGCGCCGGCGGGATGGGAAAAAAGACAACCTGATCGTTTCCATTCTTGTCCGCGTAAATCTCGAAGCGGACGCGGTCGTACAAGGGCTTGCCGTCGTCGGGCGAAGGAACGCCCGCCGCCCCAATCCCCATGCTGGCGCTGAAACCGCTGTTCCTCTGCATCTGATTAAAGGTAAAGACGAAGCGGGGTTCACTCGAGCCGGGAACAGAAACCGCTCTTCCCGACCCGCCGAGGACCATCTCGCCGGCCACGGTTCCATGGTAGTCGGTGCGCTCCTGGGGTGTGCGCTCGTCGTAGGGAGAAAGATCGATGAAGTTCACAATGGCCACGCCAAGTCCCCGCAGGACAGGCGACTGGGCCTTGGCCAGCGCTTCCAGCGCCATCGCCCGCGTGTCGAGGTCCGAGTAGCGGGCTTGATCGACCACACCCACAACAACGGGGCTCGGCGTGAAGGAAAATCCGATGGGTTTTCCACCCAGCGCTGAACGCACGACCGCTCTGGCGGCGATGACATCGTCTGATAAGGACTTTTCGCCGCGCAGCCGCAGCATGGCTTCCTCAAATTGATCCGGGGATTTGAGGGCTTCAATAAAGAAGGCGTCGAGCTCGGAAACCGCCTTCTCGACCGCGGCCCGCGCCTGGGCCTCGACCGCGGCCTTTTCATCCGTTTGGGTCACGCGATAACGCTCGGTGATCGCTCGTTCCTCGGCCTCGCGCTCCAAGCGGCGGCTGCGCGCGTAAAGAGAGTAGCCGGTGTTCTCGAGCTTCTTCGAAATCCAAGACAGGACCTTCGCCGTCGTTTGCAAAGCAGGCGGTGAGGAGATAAACCAGCGGCTGGTCCCGAGGAGAATGGCTGTGAGGACGACGGCGCCGATCAGCGTGCGAAGGCCGAAGCGGGGCAGCCAACGCCTTGCACGCGTGGCGCTTTGGCGCACGGCGGCCTCATCCGCAACGGCCGCGGGCTCCGCATCCGGAACGGCGTCCCGGGCAAGAGGTGCGCGCGGCTTGCGGACGCGGCGTGTCTTGGGGCCTTGGAGAACCTGGATGGCCCCGTCAGCCGCATCTCGCAGGGCCGAGCTCATTTTGAGCCAGCCCAATTGCTTGATGGCCCTGAGGCGGTCTGAGTCCCTCTCGCCTCTCACGTAGTCGAGCAGGGTCCCCACCGGTGCAACCACGTTGAGGGATGTCTCCTCATCCTGCGCCAGCAGTTTCGAAGCCGCTTCCACGAGCTGGGCGCGTCCCTCGGCGGTCAGCCGAACCTGGGATGGCGCATCGCTGTCGTAGCCTCCGGAGAATACACGGTAAGCCATCAGCAAAAAATGCCCCATGAGCAACAGCATGTATCGGAACATCATGGTCATCTGCATGTCACGATTGGGATTGGACCACGTGTATTGCTTGCCGGTGTATTGCCCGACGATGCGTGCAGTAAGCATCATGCCCACGAGAGATGCGAGGGTCCCGGTATCCATCCAGATGAATCTCCAGCGGGGAAAGAAATAGACAAGACCGCGTTGGGTGAAAACGTATCCCGCGACGAGAAGCGCTGCGGCGACAGGAATCCAAAACGCCGAAGCCCGAAATGTCCACGACCATGTCATGCTCAAGAGGCTCATGCCTCCCATCAATTGGCCCGCTCCCCACAAGAGCTCAAGCGCGCGATTGCGCACCGGCTTGTTCACGTGCTCATAGTCTTGCCTAATTCTTGTGAGGTTGGCCGCTAAATACTGCGGCATGCGCCGGTCGGTCGACAGCGTACCCGTGATGGGATCGTCGGAGACGAGTTCGGCGGACTCCAGCCCGTTCAACGCGGCGATCAAGTGCTCGCGCTCCTCGGTCACCACGTAATCCATGACCTTCATGCCCGCCTGGCGCATGGCGGCTCCCGAGCGTCCCAGGAGATTCGCTGCCACCTCGAGCAGATTGCTCTGGTCCTTCACGGACAACATCCTCGGGGGCTTGGCGAATTGATCGATCGCCCCGCGGATGCGGTTCACAACATTCACCCACTGCTTGGCCATGCGGGCTGGGGATTGGCGCAGGGCGCCAAGGCGCTCGAGCGCCTCTTCGACGGACGCCCCGGCGTCCGTCTCAAGCGGAGAGAGATCGCGTCGTGCTCCCTCAAGGAGAAGAATCGCGTCGTCAAGCTCCGCAACGCTGCCGGTGTTGAGGAAATCTCCAATCTTGTTAGCTCCAGCTCGAAAGTAGTAACCGCTCATGGCAGTCTTGCCAGCCCCGATGGCGGCAATGCGGCCGGAGAGGCGCTCGAGCGCCGCGCGCTCCTCGGCAGAAACCTCGATGAGAGGCTCCTCAAAGGGCCACGTGCCCGTCAGGCCGCGCCACAAGAGCGCGATTCCCAGGCCCATGGGAACAACCGTCAGCAGGGCCTGGGCGAAAACCGGCAGGAAGGGCACCAGGTCCAGGATGGGTACAAGCGAAAGCGCCAGAGCCCCCACCCCGCC
>CAZPNG010000052.1:0-6100 GCA_964587845.1 uncultured bacterium
TGCTCAGGTGGGGTGGCACCTTTTGCCAAAAAGGGCCCCGGCCCCTGGGGTTTTTGGGTGTGGTATAATCCGCGCGTATGGCCATCCGCAAGCAGCTCTCGGTTTTTGTGGAGAACCGGCCGGGCATGCTGGCCAGCGTCTGCAGCACCCTTTCGGAAACCGGCGTCAACGTCCTCGCCATGTCGATCCACGACATGGTCGACCACGCCGTTCTAAGGCTCCTGTGCGACAATCCCACCAAGGCGCTCCTGCTTCTGGAACAGGAGGAGTACCATGTTTACGAGCACAACGTGGTGGTGGTTGAGATTGACAACCGGCCCGGGATGCTCGCGGCCGTGGCCAAGAAGCTGGCGCAGGCGGACATTAACATCGCCTATGCGTACTGCACCGCCACGGGGGGCCAGGATGGGGGAGCGCTGGTCCTCAAGACCTCAGAGCCGGAGCGCACCGATGAGGTCTTGCGTGGGCTCTGAAGCTGTTTGGGTCTGCCCGTGATTAAGGCGTTGCTCTTCGATTTCGGCGGAACCATCCTGGTGGAGGAGCGCGACAAGCACCTGGGCGACATGGAGCTTCGCCTCGTAGCGGGCGTGGAATCTTTCCTGCGGTGGGCGTACTGGCACTACGCGCTGATGGTCGTGTCGAACACCGTGGAGTCCTATGCGGCGGACATTCAACAGGTTTTGGTGCAGTGCGGGGTTTCTCAATACTTCAAGGATGTGGTGACGTCGCTGGATTACGGTTCCGAGAAACCGGATCCGAGCATCTTCCAATTCGCCTGCGCGCGCCTCGGCGTCAAGCCCCAAGAGGCCGTCATGATCGGGGACCGCGTGGAAAAAGACATTCGCGGGGCCAAGCGCGCGGGGCTTCGCGCCGTGCTGCTGCATCTCAAACCGGAGCTCGTGCCGCAGCCACAATCGCCGTTTGATCAGCCCGACCTCGTGGTTGCGTCGTTTCAAGAGATTGTCACGTACCTCAACGCGCTCGGGCAGCCCCAAAATGTCCGTGTCCCGTGACCGTGTGGGTTTGGGAGCAGTGCTTGCGGCGATCGGGCTTGCCTTCGCCTGGGCCGTGCGCGGCCATTCGCTGGGTCTCGCAGCCTTGGGCGTGCTGACCGCCGTGTTTGGAGTTGCCATCCCATTCATCGAACCGCAGGAAGAGGAGTAGCCCCGTGGCCTTGCGATTGAAACTGTACCTGTTGTGGACTGCTGTGTTTGCAATCTTTTACGCCATCCTGGTGGTGGTGGCCCGGTCGATCGGCTTCGGTGGCTTGGGCGCTTATGGGGTCATGGCCGCCATCCTGCTCGGCATCCAATACTTTCTGGGCCCCACGATGGTCAACCTCACGATGGGCGTGCGCCAGGTGAGCGAGGAGGAGGAGCCCGAGCTTCACGCCATGGTGGAAGACCTCGCGCGCCGCGCGGGCATTCCCAAGCCGAAGGTCGGTGTCTCGCCCGTGCAGATTCCCAACGCATTCGCTTACGGCACCAGCCTGCGCGATGGGCGCGTGTGCGTGACAGAGCCGCTTCGCCGCTTGCTTTCGAAAGACGAGTTGAAAGCAGTCCTGGGCCACGAGATTTCGCACTTGAAGAACCGCGACGTCATGGTCATCACCATGATCTCGGCCATTCCCATGATCCTCTGGTGGCTGGCGCGCCACTTCATGTTCTCCCGCAACCGCGAAGGCAGGAGCCTCGCGATTCTGGGATTGTTTGCATTCGTTCTCTACTTCGCCACCAACCTGCTCGTGCTGTTCGCCTCGCGGCTGCGCGAGTATTACGCCGACAAGGGGAGCGTGGATCTTGGCTGCTCGGCCCATCACCTGGCAAGCGCCCTGTACAAGCTGGTGTACGGCAGCGCGCGCATGCCGCGCGAGGCGCTGCATGAAGCTGAAGGGGTGAAAGCGTTTTTCTTGAATGACGTGTCGGCGGCGCGCGCGGAGATCCGCGAACTTAAGGCAGTGGACCAGAACGCGAGCGGCTCCATTGATCCCTCGGAGCTTGAGGCGCTCCGTTCGGGAAACATTCGCGTCGGCGGAGCGGATACGCTCATGGAGATGCTGAGCACCCACCCGAACATGCTCAGGCGCATCCAACGGCTGGCCGAGTACGCTCCGGCGGGGTCGTGACCTTTGAAGCTCGGCCACGCGCGGCTGCTTGAGCGGCAGGCGGGCCGGCGCGAAGCAGCTGGGCCCCTTCGCGCCGTGGCGGTTGCCAACAACATCCGCAGTCTCTACAACGTCGGTTCGATCTTCCGCACCGCAGACGGCGCCGGGTTCTCCAAACTGTATTTGACGGGGATCTCAGGCACCCCGCCCGACCGGCGGATTGCCAAGACTGCGCTCGGCGCCGAAGAAGCCCTGGCCTGGGAGTACCGCCCTCAAGGCGGACCGCTTTTGGATGAGCTGCGCGCGCAGGGCTACCAGATTGCGGTTCTTGAGCAGACCACGGACGCCATCTCGATTTTTGACTGGACGCCGCGGTTTCCCGTGGCGCTCGTGATCGGCAACGAGATCAAAGGCGTCTCGGCGGCCGTGCTCGAGCGCGCGGACGTCTGCCTGGAGATTCCCATGCGGGGCGTCAAGCTTTCGCTCAACACCGCCGTCGCCTTCGGCATCGCCTCCTTCCACCTCCTCGAGACCCACACCTTTGAGATGGCTTCTCAAAGGCCTACATCTCGTGCGGGAACCCCCCGGGGGGTTGGCTCTTAGTACATGGAAAGCGGGAAAGTTCCGTATCAGCGTATCATCTTCGTGTGCACGAACTCGCGGGAGTCCGGCGAGAAGAGCTGCTCCAACTTCGGCGAGGGCGAGCGTCTGCGCGAGGAGCTCAAGCGCCGTGTCAAGGAGGCCGGCCTGAAAGGCAAGGTGCGCGTCTCCTCCTCAAAATGCATGGACCTCTGCTCCAAGGGGCCCAACGTCATGATCTTCCCCGACAACGTGTGGCTCTCCGCGGTCTCAGAAGCCGACCTGGACCGTGTGATGGAAGCCTACGTCCTGCCTTTGAAGTCCTAGCGCCTCGAATTGACAGTTTGTATTAAATATGATACATTCTATTCATGATGCCCTTCGGTCCCACCCTGTACTTGTGGCGCTCGATTCGCGGCCTGCGCCAGGAGGATTTGGCTCGCCGCGCACGAGTCTCCAGGCCCAACCTGTGTGCAGTCGAACGGGGTCGCCGAGAAGTGACGCTCACCACGCTTCGCGCTCTCGCTCATGCTTTGGAGGTTACGCCTGGCACGCTGGCTGACGGTCTGCCGCCCCTCGATCTGCGTTCTGATCGATTCCCGCGCGAGCGGCTGGAGCGCATCGCCCGTCGCGCGCTGGACCGATCGGGCCGCATCGGCGAGCCCGATGAAACGGTGGCGCGCCACCTCGCGCGGCTGATCGCAGGCCGCCGGGCGGCGCGCGCGGCCAAACCGCTCGTGCCGAGAATGCGTTCCCGCGAGGTCCAGTTTTCCTATCTTTTTCTGAAGGCCTGCTTGCCAGCCGGCGTCTTAACAGTGCTCGTGGAACGGGTGGATGATGAGCTCGCGCGACGACCTGACTCCTTCGAAGATTGACGCGTACTTCAAGATCCTGGGGTCCCGGGTCAACCGGTCGGCCACGGTCATCCTGACCGGAGTCGGCGCAGGCTCCCTCTTGGGAAACGTGCGCCCCAGTCTGGATGTCGATTTCGGCCTGATCGTGAAGACGCCACGAGGGGCGTCCAAAAAATCTGTTTGGAGGGATTTTGAAGCGGCGGCTCGCGAAGCGGGTGAACTTACCAGTCTCGCTTCCACTTTCGCAGAGGATATCGACCGCTGGTCGTGCGTCACCCTGCTGGATTACCGCGCTCACACTATTTTCTACAAACGGTTTGGCAGACTGGAGGTCAGGCTGCTAGCGCCCCCTTACTGGGCCATCGGAAAGCTCGCGCGGTGGTTAGACTCCGACGAGCGCGATGTGGTAGCTGTCTTTCGTAAATACCGCCCCAAGCCGCTTGCCCTGGCCCGGCTTTACGGACGCGCGTTGAGAGAGAGTCCGCTCTCAGACGCGCTCTTCGACTTTCGCAAGCACGTCGAGCTCTTTTTCAAGACCCGCGGGGTTCAGGTTTGGGGAGGGAAGTTCTCACCTGACAGAGTGATCGCGGCTTTTCACAAGGCCGCCGGCATTCGGCCTTAAGCAGCCCAGAGGGCGGCGGTTTGCGCGGCGCGCTCCTTCAAGGTTTGGCGCAGCCGGCCGCTTGCGGTCAGCGTGAACGCCGACGGACCGGCAGGCGCGAGCACGCGGCCGAGCGCCGCTTGGACTTTCGATCGATCTCCCCCCGCATCTGAAATCGCATGGGCGAGGAGCCCGATACCGGGAAGGAGGCCCGCGCGGATCCGCACGGAGCTACCGGGCCGGCGGTGCGCAGGACTCGATGACACCACCGTGATCCGGCGCGGGTCCACCCTTCCCTTGAGAGAATCGACGAGCGAGTCGATTCTCCGATCGGACACATCTGCATACAAAACCTGGAAGCGGCCGCCCGTGTCACGCCACGCCAGGCGGGCCAATTCCTCTTTGAGTTTCTGGCCTTTCTTCAAAACTACATAAATCCTGCTCTCTGGGTTGGCGAGAACTCGCTTTACTTCCCAAGCCGCCAGCGAGCGCGCCGCGCGCGCGTCGTAGATTTCCACCGTGGCTTGCCGGGTTACATCGCTTGCTCGCCGCTCGAGCTCGTCGAAGTTCAGCACAACGATGGGAATGGGTCTGCTGAAGAGTTCGTTGCCAAGCGGCGGGATTCCGCGCGCAAGGAGGCGGGTGACCATCCGCGCGCGTCCGAAGCCAACACGAGGAGATTGAACGGAGTTTGTCCTCGCAATCGATTGCCGCAGCTGCGGCAGCACGCGCCGCACAATTCGTTGGCTCGACAGAAGGACTTGTTTTGCGCTCTTTCGATAGGTTTCATAGCCAGGCTCTTCGCCTGTATCGATCTGGTCTTTTAAGGACAAGGGAAGCACGCCGTTCACGAGCTTGTCGAATGCCGGTTTGCGTATCCGCGCGAAGTTTTTCAGGATGAGCCATTCATTTTGGCCAAAAGATTCCGCGTGGAGGGTGATGGAAAATTCAAGATAACTTATCGTAAGGGTATCGAGGGGATCTCCGAAGTCTCCGATATCAATGACGCGGGCGGAGGGTTTGCGCTGGCGTGCGAGTTTCAAGACAACGTTATGACTCGAGAGAGCATCGGCATCGCGCAGCAAAAGCGCGAGCAGAAATGTCCCCATGAATTCGCTGCGGTTTGAGATGATGCGAAGCCACGGCGAATCTTCCCCCCAATCAAGCCACTTCTCATATTCTTTCATCAGCTCCGGGCGATAACTTAGCACGTCGTTGCTCTCCCAACGTTCCACCAGGGCGGAGACCTGGCGGCCCCGTTTCTGCAGCCAAACTCGTGAAGTCTTGATGCCGATCCTTCGCGCAATTTCAAAGGCCAGCCTGGCTCCGAAATAGCTAAACCAGGGTCTATCACCGCCACCGCGATCTGATTTTCGGATAAGCTCCAGGCTGCCCTTACGGTAAACGGGATACTGGCGATGGTGTAGGCGTCTTGCGACGCGGCGGAACCCTGCTTTCGGGAGACTTCCAAAAAACAGCGGCTCGTTCGACCACGGGCCCCGGGGTTCGCTTGAGCGGGCACTCGATTGCCGCAGGGCATCCAAGGTCAGCCGGACCTGGGCCTGGCTCACGAGGAGCTCTCGCTTGACCGCGTCCTTGACTTCATCGTAGCTGAAACCGGCAGGGGCCGAATCGGTCGCAAATCTCAATTCCTCGCGGAAAATGCCGTCCACCAGCTCGCCGAACTCCACTTCGGAAATGTCCGCAAGCTTTTCGAGCGTGCCGAGGCCGTAGCGCCGCATGGCTTCGGGGTCGGCCGTGAGGGCGGGCACGATGCCGGATACCTCCTTGCGGCAGTAGTCCAAGATGTCGAGAAGTCCAAACTCAAAGTCGAACACCCGAGCGTGATAGAGCGTTGTGGCGCCCCGCTTTTTGCGCGCACGCTTCACCAGGGTGTGCTCGAGATCAGGGTGGAGGAGATGATCTGCAATTCTCAGAAACGTGCTCAAGATAAACGTGCCA
>CAZPNG010000053.1:0-3798 GCA_964587845.1 uncultured bacterium
CTCTACTTTGATCCGCAGTCGCCGGCCGAGCTGGCCGACCTTCTGACTGAGCTTCTTCGCTCCGAGGCGCTGAGAGCCCGGCTGGGGGTCCAGGGCCGGGAGCGGGCAGGGCGGTTTAGGACCGCCCGCATGTGGGCCGAAACGCAGGCCGTGTACAGGGACGTTTTGGAGGGCCGTTGACCGTGCGCGTTGCGCTTGTGCATGACTGGACGATTCATATGAGGGGGGGAGAAAAGGTGCTGGAGGCGCTGGCGGGCATTTTCCCGCAAGCCGTGATCTTCACGCTCTTCAGTGATCGCTCCCGGCTCTCGCGGGAGCTCGCCGCCCGCGACATCCGCACAAGCTTCCTCCAGCGCGTCCCGGGCATCCGGCGCTTCTATCGCTGGCTTCTGCCCATCTTTCCGTGGGTGATATCCCGCTTCAACCTTCGCGGTTTTAACCTGGTCATCTCAAGCAGCCACTGCGTCGCCAAGGGGGTTCGCGTGCCGCCGGGAGCCCGCCACATTTGCTATTGCCACGCTCCGATGCGCTATGCGTGGGGCTTTGAGGAAGACTATTTCGGCTCCTGGCCGCGCCCCGCCAGAGCCATCGTGTCGCGTTGTCTCGGGGCCTTGCGGCGCTGGGATCTTGCGTCGAACAGGCGCGTCGATCTTTTTCTCTGCAATTCCGAGAACGTCCGCGAGCGCATCGCGCGCTTTTACGGGCGCGAGGCGCAAGTGATCTACCCGCCGTGCGACACCGCCCCCGTCGAGGGCCGGGAGCGGGAGTCCCCGCTGCTGTCTCACGACAGCAAGACGCGGGGACTAACGCCCTTCTTCCTCGTCGTCTCCCACCTCGTGCCCTACAAGCGCATCGATCTCGCCGTGGACGCCTTCACGCAGTTGGGCTGGCCGCTTCGGGTGGTGGGCTCAGGGCCCCTCGCGGCCCGGCTGAAAGCGCGCGCCGGCGGCTCTGTCGAGTTCCTCGGATGGGTGGACGACGAACGGCTCAGGGACCTGTATGCGAAGGCCCGCGCGCTCGTGTTTCCGGGCGAGGAGGATTTTGGGATGGTGCCCGTGGAGGCCCAAGCGCAGGGCTGCCCGGTGGTGGCGTACGGCCGGGGCGGGGCGCTGGAGTCCGTGGAGCCCTACGACCCGGGCACGGGGCGGGGGTCGGGCGTTCATTTCTTTGAGCAGACCCCGAACGCTCTCGCGGGCGCGGTGCGGGAAGCGGCGTCGATTTCGTGGGATCGCGAATCCATTCGCAGACGTGTCCGGAGGTTCTCAAGGGAGGCCTTCCGGCAGGCCTTCCTCGCGGCCGCGGGCCTTGAGCCCCCGCGTCTTGCTGTCGTAAGACAGCAGCGGGGGCCGCTTGAGGCGGGAGTTCCCCATGCAACCTAAGCGCCACTACGCTCTTTTTCCCGCGTTCCTGCTCGCCTCCGACATCGTGTCGATCGCTCTTTCGTATCTCTTTGCTTTCGTCTTCCGGTTTGCCACGTTTGAGGCGCCGTTCGGCGTGCCGTCCCTGGATCTTTATGCGAAGGCCTTTGGGGTGGTGGTCGTGGTGTACGTGGTGGTTTTCCACTCCTGCGGCCTGTACTCCACGCTGGTTTCGCTGCGGCCCCTGGAGGAAACGTTTCAGGTGGCCAAGGGGAGCGTCTTCGCCACGTTGGTGCTCATGTCCATCACGTTTGTGTACCGCACCGAGATCACGTATTCACGGGCGGTGCTGTTTTTTGCGTGGTGTTTCAGCGTCCTGCTGATTTCGTTCCTGCGCTTTGAGATGAACCGTACTGAGCGCCGCTTGAAGGCGGGGCGGGGGGACGTCACCCGCCTCGTGGTGGTGGGCATCAACCGGTATGCGCGCGATTTGATCCGTTGGGTTAAGGAAACGCCCCACAGCGGGTATTCCCTGATCGGTGTGGTGTCGGAGCACGCGGCCGCCGCCGAACCCGTTCCGGCCGGCGCCCCCACCTCCGGTCTGTCGACCTTCGGGAACTTGGCGGCTGACCCGCTCTCAGCGGGTTCCCCGGCCGCTGGCGCGCACGCCCCGCATCGAGCGGCCTATAGCCCGGCTGCTCTTCAGGATCCCGCTCAGGACATGCATGTGTCCGGCGCGCCGGTCTTGACAAGCATGGATGCCTTCTTGAAGGATTTTCAGGCCCATGTCGAGCGCTACAAGATTGAGGAGGTGGTGCTGACCACGTCCAAGCTTCCCGCCGACCGAATGACCGAGCTGATCCTGAAGTGCGAGGGCAACATGGTGCCGTTCCGCGTGGTGGCCGACTTCTATGGGCTGATTTCCAGCGGCGTGCAGGTGGAGTACATCAGCCGCATCCCGTTCCTCAGCGTCAAAGAGTTTCCTCTCGATGACTTTACGAACCGCCTTCTGAAGCGCACCTTCGACCTCGTACTGAGCGCGCTGGCGCTCGCCGTCTGTCTGCCCCTGTTTGCGGTGGTGGCTGTGCTGATCAAGTTGGAAGACCGCGGACCCGTGCTGTACCGTCAAGAGCGGGTGGGACGGGACGGCAAGGTGTTCGCCTTGTATAAGTTTCGCACCATGCGAGTGGACGCCGAGCGGGAAACAGGACCCGTGTGGGCCCAAGCGGACGACAAGCGGCACACGGCCCTGGGCCGCTGGCTGCGCCGCTCCAACGCCGATGAGCTCCCGCAGCTTTGGAACGTGGTCCGGGGGAACATGAGCCTGGTGGGGCCGCGGCCCGAGAGACCGCATTTCGTGGAGCAGTTCAAGGAATCGATCCCGCGCTACATGGCGCGGCACAAGGTCAAATCCGGGATCACCGGCTGGGCGCAGGTCAACGGCCTTCGGGGCCGGACCTCGCTCTCGGACCGCGTGAAATATGATTTGTACTACATGGAAAACTGGTCGCTCCTGTTCGACATCGAGATCCTGGTGATGACCCTCTTTGCTTTCCGAAATGCCTACTGAGACCCTGGCACGCGTCGACTGGAGCGCCCGCTTGAGGCAGCTTGCTGCTGGGGCCCTAGCGCTAGCCATCTTTGCGCTGCCGTTTTCGAAGGCGCTCGTCGAGATCGGAGCCGCCGTGGGAATCCCCGCGTGGCTCGCGGCCGTGGTGTGGGAACGCAGGCGCTCCGCCTTCTGGAACCCGGCGGTGGGGCTGCTCGCCGTCTACCTTGCCGTGACGGTTGTCTCTGCGCTTTTTTCTCCGCTCGCTTCGGAAACCACCCGTGGGCTCGTCAAGCTGTTCAAGCACGCGTTTCTTTTTTGCGTGGCCGCTGATTTGGCAGCCGATCGGGCCCCGGCCCGGTTCCTCGCGAGCGTAGCGGGAGGCGCGTTCCTTCTTACCACGATCAACGGGTTGGTTCAGGGGCTGCTCACAAGGGACCTCCTTCGGGGCCGTGCGCTGCAGTTGACCGGCGTGCATGTGCGGCTGAGTTCAAGCTTCGACGTGCCCACGAAGTACGGGATTTACCTGGTGTTTTTCGTGGCGGGTTGTGTCGTCCTGGTGCTGAGCGCGCCCGGGCGGCGCGCGCAGATCGCGGCGTGGGCGGCTTTGGCGCTGGGGGCCCTTAACCTGTTTTTCACTCACGCGCGCGGATCTTGGCTGGCGGCGGCGCTCGTGGCGGTCGCGGCTTGCGTGGCTTACCGCCGCTATGCTGTCCTCGCGGCCGGTGCGCTCGCGTTGGGCCTCGCGCTTCTCGCCATGCCGCTGACCATTTTTTTCCACGGCAGCGAGACGGACCGTGAGCAGAGCGCCGGCGACCGTCTGGTGCTGTGGCGGCGCGCCGTGGATGTGATCGGTGAGAATCCGTGGACAGGTGTGGGCCTCAACACCTA